>JAGQRA010000257.1 GCA_020425885.1 Planctomycetota bacterium
CGGGCTTCTCGACCAGCACGTGCTTGCCGTGCCGCATGGCGAGGTCGGCGAAGTGTCGGTGCGTCTCGAGGTTGGTCAGCACGAACACGCAGTCGAGCGCCGGGTCTTCGACCAGCGCTTCGGCGGTGGCGACGAACCGACAGCCGAACTGCTCGGCCCGTTCGCGACCACGCCCGGCACTGCGGTTCCACAGCGACCGCAACTCGGCACCCGCGCACCTCTGCACCGCCGCCGCGTGCAGCTCGGCGACATCGCCGGCGCCGAGCAGGCCGACCTGCAGCATCCGTTCCGATTGTCGGGTGCCGTCGCTCATCGGCCGGTCTCGCTCCACGGGCGAACGATGAACGGGTCGCCTTTGCGGCTGACCGGCTCCTTTGCTGGGAAGGAGTCGCGATGGCAGGGGGGGGACGACATGGGGCGGCGGATCGTAGCACCGTGGGGCGCTACCGCCGAACGAGCTCCGGTGCCGTTCGTCTCGGGCTGCTACCATCATCGGCGTTCCCCTTGCCTCGTTCCCGCCGTCGTCGCGCGCCGGGAACCTCCTCGCCGGTCGCGCCATGCCAATACCTGCCAACCTCCGCCTCGTCCTCGTCAATCTGCTGGCAATGGTGCCGGCGCTCCGTTGCCAATCCTGGAACCAGCTCGCGCCCGCGACATCGCCGCCGGCGCGGTCGGAGACGACGATGGCCTGGACCCGGGGCTACGGCGCCTTGGTGATGTTCGGTGGTCGCAGCGGTGCGACGGCGCGCAATGACACCTGGCTGCTGAACTTCCAGGGCATCTGGACCCGTGCCTACCCGACCACGAATCCGGCCGCGCGGTTCGGTCACATGCTGGCCTACATGAACAACGATCGCGGCACCATCCTGTTGGGCGGACGCACCGCCAGCGGCACCGTGCTCAACGACTGCTGGTACTGGGACAGCAATGCGGGCTCGTATTGGGTCCAGGCCAACCCGGGACCGACGCGCTACGACGGCGCGATGGGATTCTTCGTCGGGCAGGGCCGGATGCTGATGCACGGCGGCCGCAGCACGCTCGGTGGCCCCGCGTTGTCGGATACATGGGAGTTCATCAGCGGCTACACGTGGTTGCAGCGTTGGAGCCCGGGGCCGGCGCGCTACGGCCACAGGATGGTCTACTACCCGTGGCTGAACAGGATGGCGATCTCCGGGGGAACGGACGGCACGACCTACTTCAGCGACCTCTGGATCTTCGACGCCAACGACACCTGGCAACTGCTGCCCGCTTCGAATCCTCCTCCCGGTCGCGCCTTCCACAACATCACGGCCGATCTGCAACGGGGCCGTCTGGTCATGTCGGGCGGCACGGACGGCACCAACACCTTGTCCGACACCTGGGAGTTCGACGGTTCGACCTGGGTGCAGGTGTCGACGACGACTCCCGGTGCGCGGTCCCACGCCGCCGCCTTCTACAACTACAATCGATACTGCACGATGTTGTTCGGCGGCGATCCGACCGGCGCGGGCACGCAGGCGCTGGCCGACACCTGGGAGTTCACCCAACGGACCACGCCCGGCTTCGGCGTGTTCGCCCCGGGTTGTGCGGGCGCCAACGGCATTCCGACCTTCGTCGAGTCGGGCCCGGCCTACGTCAATTCCAGCTATGTGATCCGGATGCAGTCCTTCCCGTCACCGCGCGGACTCACGGTCGGCCTGTTCTCGCCGTCGCGTTCGTCGTGGTCGGGCGGCCCGCTGCCGCACGACCTGACTTCGATCGGCATGCCGGGCTGCCAGCTCCTGGTCAGGCCGGATGTCCTGGTGCCGCTCGTCAGCAGCAGCTGGCAGATCGGGCTCCCGGGCGAGAAGTCCCTCATCGGTCTGACGATCTACCTGCAGGCGATGACCCTCGATGCGGCGGCCAACGCGCTCGGCGTGCTCGCCTCCGACGGCCTTCAGGTCGACATCGGCGCGCGCTAGCGCGTGCCGGCGGGCCGGCCAGAGGGCCGTCGGGCCGGCCCGAGGGCCGGCGTTCACGCCTGCCGATTGGCCGGCGCCGCGCGGCCGGCTAGCGTTGCCCGTCATGACGTCGACCGGACCTCTGCGCGTCGCGTTCGGACTGGTGTACTTCCACTTCGGCTTCCTGAAGCTGTTCCCGGACCTCAGCGGCGCCGAATTGCTGGCCGGTCAGGTGATCACCCGGCTTGGCCTCACCCTCGACGCCAACCTGGCGGTGCGCGGGCTCGGCGGGTTCGAGTGCCTGATCGGCGTGTTGTTCCTGTTCGGCCTGTGGCGGCGCTTCACGCTGGCGCTGTTCTTCGTCCACATGGCCGGCACGTTCATGCCGCTGTTCCTGTTGCCGGGGCTGGTGTTCAAGTTCGCGCCGTTCGCGCCGACGCTGGATGGTCAGTATGTCCTGAAGAACATCGTGTTCGTCGCCGCCGGTTGGGTTCTGCTACGTGAGGCGCGTGGCTCGGCACCGCGGATCGCCGCATCGGAATCGACATGAGAAGCTCACCATTGCTCGGCCTCGCAGCCCTGCTCGCAATCGCCATCGGGGTCGCCCTGTCCTACGAGCGCTACCGCGGCAGCGAACACAGTCGCGTCCCGCTGTCGGCCCATGCCGGCGGTCGATCGACGCCGCCGGCGATCGCACCGGCCGCCGACCGCAGCGTGCGCCGGCCCGGCGAACCGCAGCCGATCGCGGTGCCCCGACCCGCTCAGGGCAACACCGACGAGCTCGAGCTGTATCCGACGATCGAGAAGGGCATGCGTACACCGTTCGATCTGTGGCGCTACTACGGCCGCGGCCGTTCGTCGTTCGCGTCGCCGATCCTGCCGATGCGATTCGAACAATGGCTGGCGCTGCACGACAAGCAGAAGCCCGAGCTGATGGCGGACGTGCGCGCCTACATGGCGACGCGCTACCGCTTCGACGGCGAGGCGATCGAAGGCGCGACCATGTCCGGCGGCAAACCTGTGATGAAGGGGCCGGTCGCGCGCCTGGTCGGCGGCGTCGCCAGCTTCGAAGCGCTGGCGGCGCTGTCCCCGGCCGAGATCCGCAGCCGCGATCTGTTTCCCTACAAGCCGCTGGCCCACCCGCTGCAATCGACGGCGCACATGGTGTTCCCGCGGAGCTGGGTCGCGGCCCATCCGAGCCACGAGCGTATCGACGTCGACATGGACCTGCCGGAGCAGTACCTGCCGGAGTTCCCGCCGCCGTTGTTCCTCAGCACCCATCTCGAACTCGGCGACGTGACCGGCGGCCGCGAGATCACGCTGGAGAACTACTACGAGATCTTCGACGGCCTGCTGACCCCCGAGCAGATGGAGGGGCTCAAGGAGCTGCTGCGGCCGACGCCGACGACCTGGTTCAACCACACCGAGCATCGCGTCACCGCCGAGCCGAGCCGCGGTGTCGCCTGCTTCGACTGTCACGTCAACGGCCACACCAACGGCGCTTTCGAGCTCGGGCCGGATTCGCGCCCGATCCTGGCCCGGCTCCGCGTCGACACGCCGACGATGCGCGGCAACTACAACCTGATGCAGCTGGCGTCGAAGCGATCGATCCGCAGCATGGACCACTTTGCCGAGGTCGAGGAGTACTTCGACGGCGACCCCGGCATGCAGCAGGCGATCGGGCCGCGCGCCGCCAAGCGCGAGGTCACCAATCGCATGGGCGATTTCAACGCCATCATCGACTACCCGCCGGCGCCCAAGCTCGGGCCGTTGATGAAGCTGATCCCGGAGCTGGCGACGGCGGCCGAACTGCGCGGCGAACAGCTGTTCGCCGGCAAGGCGCAGTGCGCACTCTGCCACAGCGGTCCGGCCTTCGTCGACGACGCCCTGCACGATCTGCGCGTCGAACGCTTCTACATCGGGCGCCCCGAAGGGCCGATCAAGACGTTCCCGCTGCGCGGCATCAAGGACTCGCCGCCGTACCTGCACGACGGCCGCCTGCCGACGTTGCACGACGCGGTCGAGTTCTTCGATCTGGTGCTGCAGCTCGGGCTGACCGCGGCGGAGAAGGAGGACCTGGTCGCGTACCTGCTGTGCCTGTAGTCGGGGACCGCGGATTGCGCATCCGGCAGCGGGGTCGTCGGCTCTTCGCGCTCGCCGGCCGCCCGGCATGCCGCAGTGGCGGCCACGGGAACGCGGTCTGGAGCGGGATCGTCGTGACCATCGCGATGAAGCGCCCGGCGCCGGTTGGCGACTGGTTCGGGACGTGAAGCAGGAGCGCGGCAGCTGGCGCACGGAGCCCCGGCGTCCCGGGTTGTTGGCGAAGGTCGCGTCGAGCGAGTGCGGCGACCTACACCGACCGACCGGCCGAGAAGGCGGGTTTAGTGGTCACACATCGAGTCGTTCGACCTTCCTCAATCGGGCGGCACTTGCCGCCGACAGATCTGACCCATGATGTGACCATGCACGAGCCAAGCCGAGGTTCCGAACGCGCGTCCTTCCGGCTTCGCCGTCGCCGTCGAACGACCCGGAGACTGCCCTTCCCGGGAATGCTGGGGGCCATCGGATTCCTCGTCGTCGGCGTCGCCTTCCTCTGCCTCGCCGCATTTGCCGTGGCACCGTTGTTCGCAGGGATCGACACCTTCGTGGCGGTCGCGATCCTCAACCTCTCGGGCTTGGGGCTTCTCGTCTTCGTCGGCTGGCGCCTCACGGGTGCACCGCCGCAGCAGGTGTTCCCGTTCCGTCGAGCGATTCAGTAACGGCGCGGTGCGGCCGCAGCGGTCCACATGCCGCCAGCGCGCGATGGCCGACCTTCTTCGCCTGCCCTGGATGCGGCTCTGGCCCCGGCTCACCTTCTTCTTCGTCATGCGGCCGAGCGGCTTGGAGGACTGACGAATTCACGAACGCGCGAAACGGCGCAGCATGGTGTCCATTGGCCCTCGGCCGATCCGGCCGAGTCCGCGACGTGCATGCTGGCGCCCCGGGCCGGCCTGGGTCCAAAGACCGCTCGGTCTCCGTCGTGCAACCCGTGGCGTCGGCAGGGCGCGGGACATCATGCTGCGGCTGGAGCGGGTCCGGTCCATCCTGCCGCCGCCACCGCCCCGAGGCTCAGCCGAGGAGCTGTCATGCTCGCAATCGCCCGCTGCTGCGTGGTTCGTGTGATGGTGGCAACGGCCGCCGGCCTGGTGTCGGCCCAGGACACGGCGCGGATCCCGGAACGGGCACTGCCGTCACCCGGAGCGGCGTTGCAATGGCTGGACGGCACGTTGGTCGGTGTCGGCAGAGGCTACACCGCCCGCTTCGCCGCCGACGGCATGACCTACCTTCCGGCCGGCCGCGTTCCGGCGTCGGATGCCACGCTGCAGTTCACGGCCATCGATTGTCGACGTGGTGCCACGGTCGTCGTTCTCGGCCTCACGCTACCGCTCGCGATTGGCTCGGCGGTCGAGTACCCGAGGCCGTTCGGCGTCGAGCGCTACGAGCTGCGTCCGGACGGTGTCGAACAGAGCTTCGTGTTCGACTGGCTGCCGCCCGGCGATGGTGACCTGATCGTGCGCGGGACGCTGCGCACCGGACTCGATTGCATGGTCACGCCAGGCGGCGAGGTCCTGCTCCGCCACGGCGAACGGCTCGTTGCATCGATAGGAGCGATCGTCGGCCACGATGCCCAAGGACGCAGCACCCACGGATCGATGCGCATCGAGAACGGCGTGCTGGAGTTCCGCTTGCCGGCAGCCTTCGTGGCGGCGGCGGCGATGCCGCTCGTCCTGGATCCGTTGTACGGCAGCGAGCTCTTCGTCGCGGTCGACCCGATCGACGACGACCGCGGCGGCGCGATCGCCGCCGAGGCCGTCAGCCAGGGCGGAACGCAGGTCTATTATCTGGTGGTCCACGAGCGGCGCCTGACGCCGACCAACCACGATCTGCTGGCGCAGCGGTTCCTCGCCGACGGCACCCCGGTCGGCGGCCAGATCGTCATCGACGCGACGGCTGCCGACGAGGTCGCGCCGGCGGTGGCGCGGGTCGAGGGCCGCGACATGTTCGTGGTCGTCTACCAGCGCGCCGAGAACGTCATCGCCCGCAGCGTCGCGGCAGCCACGGGCGCGGTCGGCCCGGCGTTGGTGGTCGCCGGCACCGGCGATCGCGAGCTGCGGCCCGACGTCGGCGGCGAAGAGCTCCTCGGTCAGTACTCGGTGCCATGCGTGTGGGAGAACTACACCCAGAACCGCATCGCCGCGGCGCAGCTGAGCCTCGCCGGCGACGGCTCGCTGAGCATCGGCGCGACCCGGACGTTGCGGCAAGGTCTCGGCGGCACCCGCGTGACGCTGCCGCGGATCAGCCGCAGCGGCGGCATCGACGGGCGCTTCCTCGTGGTCTGGCAGCACGACTGGACGAGCCCGACCGTGCAGTCGGATGTCTACGCGGCATTGATCGGCCGCGACGTCGCCGTGCTCGGCTCGACGATCGTGAGCGGCGACGCGAGTTGGGACGACGATCGACCGGCCGTCGACGGCGACGGCCGCAGCTTCGTGGTGGCGTGGCAGCGCGACCTCTACGACGGCATCGTTGACCCCGACATCGCCGCGCGTTCGTACTCGTGGGATGTCGCCGCCGGCGGTCTTTTGGCCGACACCGGCATCGTCGTCGTCGAGGCGACCGCGAACGAGGCGGAGACGAGCCCGGCGGTGGCCATGCTCGGCAAGTCCGCGCTCGTGGCCTACGTCGAACAGACCTCGGCCACGGACAGCGACACCTACGTGCACGGCCTGGACCTCTACGCGTGCACGGCCTGCGAGGGTCGCGTCGCGCTGCCGGTCCACGCCGGCCTCGATGCCGGGCCGGCCATCGGCCGGTTGAGCTCGTCGACCGCGGGAGCGAACGAGCCGGCGATGCTGATCTGGACCGCGTTCCCGACGGCGAGCTCGGGCGGCGACGTCTACGGCCACCTGTGGACCTCGGACGACGGCAACGTCGGCAACATGACCGGCGGCTGCGGCGAGGGCGGCAGGACCGAAGCCAGCTGTCCGCTGCTCGGCAACGCCGGGTTCACGGTGCGCCTGCGCGATGCCCGGCCGAGCACGGGCGCCGTGCTCGTGATCTCGCTGAACCAGGTGGGCATCAACTGTGGACCCTGTCGTTTCGTGGCCGATCCGTTCCACGTCATCGGACTCGAGGTGGCCGCGAGCGATGCCGCCGGCAACGTCGCGCTCCCGATCCCGATCCCGAACGTGGCCTCGCTGAGCGGCCAGTACTTCTTCGCGCAGTGGCTGGTGTCCGCGTGGGGCACCACGCCCCTGTGCGGGATCTTCGGTTGTTTCCTGGCCGACGGCCTCTACCTGCAGATCCGGTGAAGGAGCGAGCGATGCCGAAATCGAAGTCGAACGTGGCGCTTCTCGTGTCGGTGCTCTCCGCCGTCCTCGGCGCCGGGCTCGCGGCGCAGCAGGGTGCGACCCCGGCGCCGGTCAGACGGCCGCAGGTGCTGCCGTTCGCGGCGGTCGAGATCGCGGCGGGGGCCGTGATCGCCAACGGCTCGGACTATCGTGCCCGGCTGGGCGGCGGCGGCGTCGAGTTCACGCCGGCACTCGGTGCGTCGGCGCCGCACGCCGAGTCGCTGCGGCTGCAGCTGTCGAGCATCAGCCGGGGTGACACCCTGGTGATCGCGGCGGACGGCGACCCGCCGACGCCGACCGTCGAGGGTCGGGTCGTGACGTTCGCGCGCGGGCCGGGAGTGAGGGAGCGGTTCGAGGTCCGCTCCGAGGCGCTGGAATGGAGCATCGTGTTCGACCGGCGGCCGCAAGGCGCCGGCGATCTGGTGGTGCGGGCACGATGGCATTGCGGGCTCGAGCCGGCGCGGCTCGCTGACGACGCCGGGGTGGCGTTCGACGGCGCGTGGGGCGGAGTCGTGATCGGTGCCGTCACCGGCATCGACGCCGACGGGCGCCGCTGCCGCGGCGGCGTGGCGCTCGCCGGCGACGAACTGGTGCTGTCCTTGCCCGAAGCTTTCGTCACCAGCGCCGCGTTGCCGTTGGTACTCGACCCGCCGATCGGAGCCCGGGTCCAGGTCAGCCCGATCGGCGAGAACTGTCGCGCCGCCGACGCCGCCTACGATCGTGATGCCGACAGGTACCTGGTCGTCTGGGAGCGGTGGATGTCGTCGGCCGACGTCGACGTCCTCGCCTACGTCACCGATGCGCTCGGCAACCCGATGTTCGGCATGGCGATCGACAGTGGCACCGGCATGGCAATGCATCCGACCGTCGCCGACGTCGATCTCGTCGACCGCTTCGTCGTCTGCTATCAGTTCTCGACCTCGCCGTTCGGGCCGTGGGCGATCCGCGCCCGTTCGGCCGGCACCCTGCTCGGAAGCACCGGGCCGACGGTGCAGGTCAGTCCGGCAGGCGGCAGCCACGTCGAGCCCGACTCGGCGTCGGCAAACGGCGGCGAGGACCACGTGGTGGTGGTCTGGGAGGAGGAGGGCGCCGGCGTCCGGAGCGCACGGCTGCAGGCGCTGGCCGGCGGCGCAGTGACGGTCGGCCCCACGTTAGCGGTCGCCGGCTCGACCTC
The DNA here is from genome assembly GCA_020425885.1 of Planctomycetota bacterium. The sequence goes on from JAGQRA010000257.1 coordinate 8,484, forward strand.
GGTTCGCGCCGTCGCCGTGTCACAGAGCCAGGCCTCGACCGGTCGCTACGCGATCGCCTGGATCGAGGACGCGACCGCTGCGACCTTCGGCCGCCAGCTGCTGCGGGTCCGGCCATGCGACAACGCGCTGTCCTGGTTCGGCCCGGTCCACGACGCCGTCACGATCATCCCGTCGCTGACACATCTCGAGGACCTCGCCATCGACGGTGACGGCACGACCTTCCTCCTCGTCTTCCAGCAGTGGTACCAACCGCTGGTGGCGCCGCAGCACAACGACATCAGGGCGCTCGGCGTGCAATGGAACGGCAGCACGCTGGTCAACAGCACGGCCGAGAAGGTGCTCGCCGGGACCGGCAGCGACGCGATCGATCCGGCCGTCGGCTGGGTCGGCCCGAAGTACGTCGCCCTCTGGGCCGAGAGCCGGAACGGCGATATCGACTACGACGTTCGCGGCGCCGAGATCAACCCGGACTGCGATCCGTGTGGCACGACGTTCACCCTGCCGACCTACTACCCGGCGACCAATCCGCAGCTCTCGCCCGCGATCGCGACCCGGCGCGCGGCCGGCGGTGACGACGAGGCGATGCTGCTGTTCACCGACTTCGGCCTGCATGGCATGAGCCTGCCGGGGACGATCGTGATGTCGCGTTACGTGCCGTTCGGCAGCGGCGGCGCCGTGCAGCACGTCGGCTCGCCGTGCGGCGTCGCCGGCACCGGCATGATGGGCACCAACGGCGAGCCGTTCGCGATCGGCAATCAGGACTTCCGTCTCACGGTGCGCTTCGTGCCCGGTTCGGCGTTGCTGGCCGCCTCGGTCGGCTGGCCCGCCGGAGTGCTGGGTTGCGGCGGCTGCGTGCTCA
>JAGQRA010000032.1 GCA_020425885.1 Planctomycetota bacterium
ACGCCGAATCTCGACGCCATGGCCAAGGCCGGCGCCACCTTCACGCACTGCTACTCGCAGCCGCTCTGCACGCCGAGCCGGGTCAAGCTCATGACCGGGCTCAGCAACATCCGCAACTACACCTCGTTCGGAATCCTGCCGCGCGGCGAGACGACGTTCGCGCACATCCTGCAGCGCGCCGGCTACCGGACCTGCGTGGTCGGCAAATGGCAGCTGTTCGGCTCGCGACAGGAGCGCCTGCCGGCCGGCTCGGGCACGCTGCCCGCCGACGCCGGCTTCGACGAGCACCTGTTGTGGCAGGTCGATCGCATCGGTTCGCGCTATGCCGACCCGCTCCTGGTCGAGAACGGCCGTTACCTCGAGACGACCCAGGGTCGCTACGGCCCCGATGTCTTCGCCGATCACGCGGTCGACTTCATCCGCCGTCAGCGGGCACTGGATCAACGCTACCTGCTCTACTACCCGATGGCGCTGGTGCACGACCCGTTCGACGCACCGCCCGGCACCGACCCCGGGCCCGAGGGCAAGGCCGGCGTCCAGCACCGCTTCGCCGCCATGATGCATTACATGGACGCGGTCGTCGGCCGCATCCTCGCCGCCATCGACGACAACGGCGGCCGCGAGCGCACCCTGGTCCTGTTCGTCGGCGACAACGGCACCGGCCGCGCCATCACCTCACGCTGCCGCGGCCAGGATGTCCAGGGCGGCAAGGGGTTGCCGAACGACCGCGGCACGCATGTGCCGCTGTTCGCGCGCTGGCCCGGCACCGTCCCCGCCAACCACCGGAGCGACGCGCTGGTCGACTTCAGCGATTTCCTGCCGACGCTGTGCGCCGCCGCAGCGGAGCCGTTGCCCGCCGACCTGCATCCCGACGGTTTCTCGTTCCTGCCGCAGCTCCGCGGCGAACCGGGCCCGACCCGCGACTCGATCTTCGTCTATTACAACCCACGACCCGAGCGCCCGCAGTTCCCGCGCGGCCGCTTCGCGCGCGACCGCCGCTTCAAGCTCTACGGCGATGGCCGCCTCTACGATTTGACCGCCGACCCCGAAGAGGAGCGCCCGCTCGCAGGCGAGGCCGGCGACGGTGAGATCGCGGCGGCGCGGGCAAAGCTCGCGGCCGCGATCGCGCGCATGCCGGAGCACCCGCTCGCCCTGCCTGCCGAACATCGCTGATCGCGACCCGGTGCGACCATGGCCATCGTGAGAAGGGCTGATCGGCCGCGACCGATCGAGTAGTCTCGCCCGCCTTGCGCCTCACGTTCGTCGTCCATCAGTTCCCGCCGCGCTACTTCACCGGCACCGAGCAGTACGCGCTCGCCGTCGGCCAGGAACTGCAACGCCGCGGCCACGACGTCGACGTGTTCTCGCTCGACCCCGCCTTCGCCGAACGCGACGGACCGTGGCGCGAATCGCGTGAGATCGTCGGCGGCCTGCCCGTGCGGCGCATCAACTACTGGATGTGGCTCGACCGCGACTGGGCCCGGCTCGAGTATCGCCACCCGTTCATGGCCGAGGTCTTCGCCCGGCATCTGCGCGACCGCGACCCCGACGTCGTCCACAGCTTCCACCTGCGTCACCTCGGCGCCGATCTGCTCGACCGGGTCCGCGAACAGGGTCGGCCGCTGTGTGTGTCGCTGACCGACTTCTGGTTCCTGTGCCCGCGCGTGATCCTGATGCGGAACGACGGCGCGCCGTGCGATGGACCGCCAGCGGATGGCCTCGGCTGCCTGCCTTGTCATGCGCCCGAGCTGGCCCGGGAACTCGCCGCCAGCGGGGTCGAGGACGAGATCCTGGCCCTGCATCAGAGCTCGCGCGGCCGCTCCAAGCCCGGCAACGACCTGCGCAGCCGCGTCGCCAGTCACCACGAGCGCTGGCCGTACCTGCGGCAGCGGCTGCTCGCTGCAAGGACCATCGTGGCGCCGACCGAGTATCTGCGTTCGGTCTTCGTGCAGAACGGCATCCCCGCCGCTCGCATCGCGCATCGCGGCTACGGCATCGACACGGCCGGGCTGCAGGCCGGCGCCGCCCGCGCGGGCACACAGGACCGACCGCTGACCTTCGGCTTCTTCGGCACCTTCGCACCACACAAGGGACCGCACGTTCTGGTCGAGGCTTTCCGCCGGGTGCGCGCCGATTGTCGCCTGCTGCTGCGCGGCCGAACCACCGACTTCCCCGACTACTCGCGCGATCTGCTCGCCGCCGCCGCGCAGGATGCCAGGATCGCGGTGCAGCCGCCGTTCGACCGGGCCGAGCTACCCGCCGCGCTCGGTTCGATCGACGTTCTCGTGGTGCCGAGCACCTGGCACGAGAACGCGCCGTTCGTCGTGCTCGAGGCCCGCGCCGCCGGCCTGCCGGTGTTGGCCAGTCGCTTCGGTGGCCTCAGCGAGGTCGTGCGCGACGGACTCGATGGCGACCTGTTCGCCGCCGGTGACGTCGACGAACTGACCGCGAAGCTGCAGCGGCTGGCCGACGAGCCGGACCGACTCGCGCATTACCGGACCGCCGTGCAGCCGCCGAAGTCCCTGACCACCGCCGTCGACGAGTTCGAATCGATCTACGCCGAGGCGGCGCGGTGACCGCGCCGCGGACCGTCGTCTGGCAGGGTCATCCGCACGCACCGGCACCGCTGGCGACGATCTTTCGCCGGCGCGGCGCAAACGGTTCGATCCGGGTCGTCGACGACGCCGGCGACGAGGTCGCGTTCGGCCCGGTGCGCATGGTCATCGAGCTTCTGCGCTGGCTCTGGCTCCAGCTCGTCGATCTCGAACTGATGCTGCTCGCCGCCATCGTCAGCCGCCGCCGCGCACCGCCGCCGCGCGAGGGCCGGGCCGGAACCGGCCCGATCGTGCTGGTGTTGCCGGTGCTGCCCGACCTGTCGCACACCTTCGTCTATCGCGAGGTGCTCGCGGTGCTACGGCAGCGGCCGGACTGGCGCGTCGTCGCGTTGCGCCGCAATCCGTCGGCACCGCGTCACGGCGAGGCCGCCGAACTGGAACGGCACGTCACCTGGCTTCTGCGTTCGGGCATCACCCGACGCTGGCTCCGCGTGCTGCGCTGGCTCATCGGTGGCCGCGGCGGCCGCCTGTTCTCGCTCTATCGCGCCGAGCCCGCCGGCTCGCTGCGCGACCTGCTCGGCAAGAACCCGCTGCGCAACCCGTCGCATCCGGGCAACGCCTTCGAACTCGCCGACCTGCTGGCGCCGTTGCAGCCGCGCGCGATCCACGTCTACGGCTCGACCTACGCCGCCAACGTCGCGATGGGCGCGGCGCTGCTGCTCGAGCTGCCGTTCTCGATCAGCTCCTACGTCGACTTCGAGTTCCCCTACGATCACAAGATGCTGGCGGCGAAGGTGCACCGCGCCCGGTTCTGCCGCGTCGTCACCGACCACTGCCGCGACAGCCTGATGGCGCGCGATGAGCTGCGCGCGCTGCCGGCCGCGCACTTCCCGACCGTCTACCTCGGCCTCGACCTCACCAACTGGCGGCAGCAGGCGCAGCCGACCGGTGCCGGCATCCTGGTCTCGGCGGCGCGACTGGTGCCGAAGAAGGGCCTGCACCTGCTGCCGCCGGCGCTCGCGGCGTTGCGGGCGCGCGGCGTGCCCTGCCGCTGGCGCGTGATCGGCGACGGCCCCGAGCGCGAGGTCATCGCCGCCGCCGCCGGCGAGCACGGCGTCGCCGATCTGGTCGACTTCCTCGGCCCGCTGGACTCCGCCGCCGTCCGCGCCGAGCTGCTCACCGCCGATGTCGCCGTGTTGCCCTGCGTCGTCGCCGCCGACGGCGAACGCGACGGCATCCCGGTGTTCCTCATCGAGGCGATGGCGCTCGGCGTGCCGGTCGTATCGACGCCGATCTCGGGCATCCCCGAGCTGGTGCGCGACGGCGACACCGGCTTCCTCTGCGCGCCCGGCTGTGCCGCCGCGTTGGCGGACACCCTGCAGCGGGTGCTGTCCGACCGCGAACGGACGCGGCGCGTCGCCGCCCGCGGCCGCGACGAGGTGCACGCCACGCTCGATGTCGATGCGCGCGCTCGCGAGCTGATCGAGCTCATCGAGCGGGTCGATTCCGACCCTGCGCCGGTATAGTCGCTCGCGTGTCCTCCCCATCCGCCGACTCCGGAGATCCCGCGGCCGTTGATCGCATGGCCGCCGAACTCGGTGCGATGCGTCAGAGCCTCGACGCCTTCGCCGAACGATTCGAACTGCTGGTGACCGACAATGCCCGATTGCAGGCACGGCTCGACGCCAGCGAGACGGCCCGCGCCGATCTGCTGGCGCAGAGCGAACGGCTTATCGAGCTGCTGGCGGAGACGCGACGCGAGCTGTGGCAATATCGCGATAGGTAGACCAACGGTGCCAGGACTGAATCGCACAGGTGCGAATCAGTCCTGGCACCGTACCGATCTCAGCCGATGCCGCGTTCCAGCTTCCGCCCGAGCCAGCGCAGCAACATGCCCTTCAGCCCGCCGGGATTAGCTCCCGCCTTGGCGCCGAGATACTGGCCCCAGCACTGCCATTTCACGTAGTCGCGCGTCCACTGCAGCGCCGGTTCTTCCTGCTCGGGCGGCAGTCCGAGGCTCTTGACGTAATCGACGTGCTCCGCGGTCGCGTGCGGGATCCCCTCGATGCAGGCCTTCCGGGTCGGGATGCCGACCAGCCCGAACAGCCCGTTGAGGTTGCGATGATCGCAGAACGTGCGCCGCCCCTCGTCCCAGGCGCTGCGCGAGTGGCTGTGCATCACGCAGGTTCCGCCCTGATGCGCGAGGGCGAGGCCGTCGGCGATGACGCGCTTGCCGAAGAAGACGTCCTCGCCGAAGCGCCGCGGCCCGAGCGGGAATCGCTGCCACACCGAGCGCCGCAGCGCCGAGGCGACGTTGTCGAACGCGCTCAGCATCAGCTGCTCGAACGGCGGCAGCTCGTCGAGCCGTTTGCCCTCGGGCAGGCGCTTGATGGTGACGCCATCGCCCCATCCCGGCCAACCGCGGATGCGCCGGTCGAGCACGGGTTGGCAACCGGGTCTGGGTATCTGCCGGCACCACACGCCGGCGACGTCGGCATCGGCGAACGGCGCGATCATGTGTCGCAGCCAGTCAGAGCCCTGCGGCGTCGCGTCCTGCACCGTCAGCACGACGATGTCGCCGGTCGTCGCGGCGATGCCGCGATCGCGCGTGCTGCCGTGATCGAACTCGCGCTTCGCGATCGGCACGACGCGGAAGCCCGCCGCCTGCAGCCGTTCGACGGTGCCATCGGAGGAGCCGCTGTCGATCGCGAGCAGCTCGTCGAAGCCGGGGTCCTGCTGGGCGGTGATGCCGGCGAGGACCTCGTCGAGGAGCGGGCCGGCGTTCAGGGTCGGCATGACGAGGGAGATGCGCACGGCTCGGATGATGGCAGGTCGAAGTGAGGATGGCCACCGGCAGCGGCGGCATGGCAAGATCAGCGCGAATAGACCTCGAGGAAGCGGTCGAATGCATCGCCGATGCTGCCGCGCGGCTGTGGGTCGAGGCGTGCGATCCGCTCCGGCTCGTCGCACCACGACGCGATCATCGCGGCCAGCGTCGCGGCGTCTCCGGCCGGAAAGGTGTAGCCGTTCCTGCCCTCGTCGATCAGCTCTGCCATGCCGCCGAGCGCCGAGGCCACGCACGGCACACCGGCCGCGAGTGCCTCCAGCATCACGAACGGCGTGTTCTCGTACCAGGTCGACGGCACGATCAGGACGTCGGTATCGGCGAGCACATCGCTGATCCGATCAGGGCCGAACGCTCCCGGGAACTCGATCCTCGCGTCGTCACCGGCCAGACGACGCAGCTTCTCGACGTGTCCGGCAAACATCTTCTCCTCGAGGTTGCCATTGACCCGAAGGCGCACCTTGGCATCCGTTCGCCGCACGGCATCGATCACGACCTGCGGTCCCTTCCACGGCGACAGCACCCCGGCGAACGTCAGCTGCAGCGGCTGCCGCGGCCGGTTCACCGGCCGCCGCTCCACCCGCCCGGGCTCGAGACCGTAGCCGATGACGTGCATGCGTCCGGCATCGAAGCCGTTGCGGACGAACATCTCGCGCAGGAACCGTGAGGGAGCGATCACGGCGTCGGCCGCGGCCAGCCGCTGGCGCAGGACCGCGGGCCTGCGCACCAGGGCCGCGAACCGGTTCGATGCGCTCCAGCCGACGCCCGCGTCACCGGCATGGCGTGCGAAGTCCCTGGCCACCGGACCGATCTCGGCGTCGGCGTACACGCCGTCGATCTCGGGAACGTGACAGGCGCGGCATCCGAGCCCGCCGTCCGGCGGTCCCTCGCACAGTTGTCCATCGCTGCGCAGCAACGTGAAGCGCGGGCAGAGATACCAGAAATCCATCAGGTGCACGACCGTGCGAGCCCCTTCGTCGCTCG
>JAGQRA010000258.1 GCA_020425885.1 Planctomycetota bacterium
ACACACTGTCGGTTACGGTTGCACATTCGAGAGGAGTCGCTTTGGCTTCCTGTTGGCTTCGCAACCTCAGGTACGCCCGAGCCTCCTCTCGAAATTCACCCGGCTCGTGAATAGTCCGGGCTAGACCTTGGTGCCTTTAGTCGTGACCCTACTCTTGGCGTCATGCCAGTCCGCAGTTCCGCAGAGAATGTCGAGTTCCGCGTTGAGTTCACGTCAGCGGACCGAGGTGAATGGACGGCCGAGTTCGTCAGCCGGTTCGGGGCAAACAGCGCGACGTTCTCGTGGAATCAGGAGCCACGTGCTGGCCGATGATCGTCCAAGCGCAGGCCACGGAGAGGCTGCTTCGGATCGCGATCACCGGCATCGAGCCGGCCCAACCACGTCTGGTTGAGGTTGGTTGAGCGCACACCCGTGAACGACTCGAACTGCGATGAAGTTATGGCGCGACTCGATGGGCTCGGTTTCGGAGTGCAACCCATTCCCGAGACGGCAACGTCGCCACAGCCCGACTTGGTAGCACGGTCGGACGGCGTCACGATGTACTCGAGTTCAAGACCCTTTCCGAGGAGCGAACGTGCTGCGATGTCCGTGCGGGCGGGGACACGGTAATCTGGCCGAGCCGCCCGGCGATCGCTTGCTCGAGGCCGGCGAGCGGTGCGAAGTTCATGCTCGATTTGCGGCAGGTGGAATGACGACGACCTTGGTCGGTGCCGGTGGGACCGTGACGACCCGACACCCTGCCGTGCTAGACTATTCCGCTCCGTGCACCGCCTCATCCCTCGTCTCCTCGCCCTCGCCGCCGTCCTCCACCTCACGGCTGCGAGCGTCACCACCCAGACACCATCCCGCGACCCGGCCGAACTCGAGCTGGCGCGCACGATCAGCCGCAGCCCGCAGGCGATCGGCGATCACCTCTGCGTCAAGCTGCGCGAAGGCAGCGGCGCCGAGCTGGTTTCAGGCGTGCTCCGTTCCCGGACCGGCTTCGATCTCGCCGGCGTGAACACCTTGTTCGGCATGGCCCGGGCCGAGCCGTTGTTCACGGTGATGAGCTGGGACGAACTCGACCTCTGGCACCGGCGCGCCTGCGCCAACCTGCCGGTCGACAACCGACCCGGCCACCTCGGCCTCTGGTTCCGGCTCGTGACGCCGACCGTCGAACAGGCCGACTGGCTGTTCGAGCGGCTGTGGGCCGAGCCGATGGTCGAGCACGTCGTCAAGGAGCCGCGCGGCACGCCGGCGGGGATGCCGATGCGACGGCGGCGGTCGATGCCGACCGACATCCCGCCGCCGACACCGTTGTTCACCTCGCTGCAGGGAACGTTCGAACCGACCCCGCTCGGGCACTCGATCTGGCGCGGGCAGGGGGTCCTCGGCGCCCGCGGTCAGGGTGTGCGCGTCGAGATGATCGAGCTCGAATGGGATCTCGATCACGAGGACGTCTCGCAGTGCGTGGCGGCGAACTTCGTCGGCGCCATCCCGACGCCCGGTGGGCAGGCCGGCCACGGCACGGCGGGGGCCTCGATCGTCAGCGCCGACCGCAATGAGTACGGCTTCACCGGCATCGCCGACGAGGTCGCGATGCGCTTCTACCCGACCAACTCCAACGGCGGCATCGCCAACACCATCCTGACCGCCGGCGCGAACTGTCAGGTCGGCGACGTGCTGATGATGGTGATGATGTACATGCTCGGGCAGAACGGCGGCGCCGACTGGGTGCCGTACGAGATCGTGCAGCCGATCTTCGACGCCAGCCTGACGGTCACCGGCAACGGTCGGGTCATGGTGGTGTCGGCCGGCAACGGCGACAACAACCTCGATGATCCGCGCCTGGTTCGACGGTTCGATCGCAGCTACCGCGACTCGGGCGTGCTGATCGTCTCGGCCAGCGATGGCAGTCTGCTGCCCAAGGCGCCGTTCGCCAACTTCGGCTCCTGCATCGACGCCCACAGCTGGGGCGACGACGTCTGCGTCTGCGGCGTGCCGACGCTGTTCTTCCCCAACAACGACATCCGCCAGGCCTACTCGGCGGACGGTACCGGCACGTCCTCGGCCGTGCCGGCGATCGCCGGCATCGCGGCCGCGCTGCAGGGGGCGTCGGCGCAGCAGCTCGGC
>JAGQRA010000259.1 GCA_020425885.1 Planctomycetota bacterium
ATCGGCGAGGGTGAGACCTTCCTCACCGAGAAGGACTACCCGCGCGCCGAATCCTTCTTCCATTCGCTGACCAACAGCCCCGAGGCCGACCTCGCCGCGGCGGCCTGGGCGGGCGAAGGCGCCGCCATCTTCGAGTCCACCGCGGAGGCGAAGGACCTCACCGACCTGCGCCGCGCCCAGATCAGCCTGGCGCATGCGGCGGTGCTCGATTCCGGCGCCGGCGAAGCCAGCGCCAAGGCCAACTACTACCTCGGTCAGTGCCTGCTCGCGCTCGGCCCCGACCACGAGGGCGACAACTTCAAGACTCGCGCCAGGGACTACTTCCAGATCGTGGCGTCCCATTACCCGACCTCGAAATGGGCCGGCCTGGCGAAGGTCGCACTCACCCAGTGAGCCGATTTTGTCCGCCTCGGGACTTTCCAGTATCTGGCCCGTCCCGCAAACTCTTGCCCCCTTGCTCCATCCCCTGCCTGCTCGGCCGACGTCCGGCAGCCGGCAAACGTCCTTCACCCCCCTCTCCCTTTCACCCTGCTCGACCCGCGCGCAGGATTTCTTGACGCAATGATCCTCAAGCAAGTGCCCTTCGTTCGCCTCTTCGCCGTCGCCACGCCATTGTTGATGGCGACCTCCCTGGTGGCTCAGGAAGAGAAGAAGTCCTCCGGTAGCGTTATCGGCGACATCCTCTCGTGGGAGAACGCCGGCCCGATCGGCTATCTCATCATCCTGCTGTCCGTCGTGTCGCTGGCGCTGATCATCGAGAACTTCATGACGATCAAGCGCGACAAGCTCGCACCGCCGGACCTGATCGACGAACTCGAAGCGCTGTTCGACGGCGAGAACTTCCAGGACGCGGTCGAACTGTGCGAGCAGGAGAAGAACTACCTGACCAACGTCGTCGGCGCCGGCCTCGGCAAGCTCGGTCACTCGTTCGAGACGATCCAGGCGACCGTCCGTGAGATGCAGACCGAGGAGTCGGTGAAGCTGTTCCAGAAGATCGGCTGGCTGTCGCTGATCTCGGCCATCGCGCCCATGATGGGCCTGTTCGGCACGGTGTCCGGCATGTTCGTCACGTTCGGCAAGATCGCCGATGCCGGCGGTTCGGTCAGCCCCGCCCAGCTCGCCGGCGGTATCAAGATGGCGCTCATCACCACGATGCTCGGCCTTTCGGTCGCCATCCCGGTCGGCGTCGCCTTCTACACCCTTCGCAATCGCGTCATCCGGACCTCCACGGAAATCAACGCGGTCGCCGAGGACCTGTTCGAGCGCTTCCGCAAGTCGTAGTCGCAGTCGGAACCGCGATCGACAGTGATCCTGTCGGTCTGGTTCTACGTTCTGCCCGCGACTCCTGACTCGAATACCACACGGGCCCGCGCCGCCGGCGCCTGCCCACAGGAGACTCACTCATGGACCTGAAAAAGATTGCGGAAGAGAAGCTCGAGATGGACATGACGCCCATGATCGACTGCGTCTTCCTGCTGATGATCTTCTTCGTTCTGGTCATCGACCTGAGCCAGAAGAACCTGGAAGACCTGATCCTGCCTCGTGCCGAGTTCCAACAGCCCGACGAACAGCCGCCGGACAACCGCCCGATCATCAACGTGCTGCAGAACGGCTCCGTGATCTACAAGCAGCAGGTGATGTACGACGCCCAGGTGCACGGCAAGAACTACGCGCCGATCCACGAGATGCTGCTCAACATCCGCCGCGAGGGCAAGCTGAAGGGCACGCTGCACTTCAAGACCGAGAACCTCGGCGGTCGCGATGTCGAGCTGATCGATGACCCGATCCTGATCCGCGCCGACAAATGGACCGAATGGCACTACATCGGCGAGATCATGAAGCAGTGCAGTCAGCCCGACATCGCCTTCTGGAAGGTGGAACTCGCAATGTCGGAGAAGGACAAGGAAACCGGCATCTCCAACAAGAAGCTCGGAGGTGAGAAATGAGTGCCCTCGACGACGTTCAAGAAGAAGCCAAGAGCGACATGACGCCGATGATCGACTGCGTCTTCCTCATGATCATCTTCTTCCTCTGCATCGAGTTCAAAATCCTCGAAGCCAAGCTGCCGGCCTACCTGCCCAAGGACAAGGGCAGCCAATCGACGCAGGTCGATCCGCAGGAGCAACTCTCCATCGGCATCTACGTCGAGTCGCCCGGGACCCCCAGGTACAAGGACGACAAGAGCGGGATCAATCCCATGACCAACCGGCCCTACCGCTTCATCCTCGACAACCACACGGTGCGCTGGGTCGTGGGCCCCAAGCCCCTGTTCAACATCAAGGACGTCACCGAGGAGCTGAAGCGGATCCGCAACGACCCGAGCAGCATGGTCCCCGACCCGAAGAACCCTGGTCAGAAGAAGGTCATGGACGTCGTGATCGAACCGCACCCGGGTGTCTACTACGAGAGCGTCGCCCGCACGGCCGACGCCTGCAACGAAGCTGACTTCAAGGAGATCAACTTCGGCGGCGGGCTCGGAGCCAAGTAGCGACCCGTTCGCCAAGACTCTGGTCGCCAGGCAATGGCCACCAGATCCCGTCTGGCGGCATGATCTCCCCCCCTCGCAGCCGGCCCGGTGGACGCAGCAGCGCCCACCGGGCCGCTCCGGTTTTGCACCGTTCCTCCCGGCCGTTACCCGCGACCCGGCCGGTTGGCCGCCCGCCGAGGGCGACTCGGCCGGCGATCGGGCACGGACATCCACAACGCCCTCGGCACCGACAAAAACCGCTGGCCAAGGGCGGATCCTGTAGCTACGTTTTCGGCCTCTTCGGCCGTGTTCTCGCCCCCGAGGCGCGGTCGTTTTCGTTTGCTCTCGCGCCGTCTGGCAAGCCCCTCTCGATTGGAACGACCGTCCTGCTCCGAGTCGGTTCGTTCGCCGTTCCAATCGCTTGTCCTTCTGCTCGTGAGCACGGGATCGCTGCGGCGATTCCGCCAGCCCTTCTGCATGCACTGAGCGTGACCCGATGGCCCTCGAACATCCGCGCCTTCTCGCTGCCTCTCTGATCGCCGGCTTGCTCGGCACATCTTGCTCGACCCCGAGCGACTCCTCCACCACCCCCTCATCGTCTGATCCTGGTGCGGCTCGACCGGCGACGCCGGAAAGCAGCTCCGGCGGCAGCGGTTCCGGCAATCGCAGCGCCGGCGGCCAGGGGCAATCGCCCCAGGGCAGCCTGCGTCAGGAACGGATCGCCGCGCTGGTCGAGAAGTACCTCGAGAACGCGCGTTCGCTGCGTTCGAAGGGCAGCCTCGATGCGGCCAAGTCCGAGCTGCTGCGGGCCAACGAACTGGCTCCCGGCAACAGCGACGTCACGACCCTGCTCGCGCAGGTCCAAGCCGAGCTCGGCGAACCGGCCGGCACCGTCGTGACCTACCACGAGGAGCAGATGCGACTGCGCCAGATCGGCGAAGAGCGCGCCCGCGCCGGGGTTCAGACCCAGCTCCAACGCGCTGCTGGCCTCTCGGCCGAGAAGGACTACGCCGGTGCGCTCGATCAGCTGCGCCTCGCGGCGATGGCCATCGAGGTCAAGGACCAGGTCGATTGGATGGACCTGCCGCAGCAGGTCGCCACGGCTACGGCAGCGGCCCAGGAGCAATACGACGCCCAGGTCCGGTCGCAGCAGCAGGCCAAGAGCCAGCAGCTCGCCGAGCGCCAGAAGAAGCAGGCCATGGCCGCCGAGAAGCGCCGCATGGACCAGCACGACGACCTGATCCTGCGCTCGCAGCAGGCTTTCGAGGACAACAACTTCGCCTACTCGCAGGAGCTGGCGATGCGGGCGATGGAAGTCGACCCGCACAGCACGCTGGCGTTCGAGATGCACACGGCGGCGATCAAGGCCACCCGGGAGCACAGCAATCAGCAGTACTACCTGCAGCGGTCGCGCGCGATTCGCAACATGATCGAGGCTGACGAGGACCTCAAGACGCCGCAGACGTCCATCCTCGATCTCGACATGGCGACCTGGGAACTCGCCAACACGCGGGCCGCGCGGCGCTCGACGAGCACCGTGGTCGACCCCATGGATCAGGCGGTCTGGGATCAGGTCCGCACGATCCAGGTCGGCAAGCTGAGCTACACGGAAGAGACCGGCCCCTATCTCGACGTCGTCAAGAACCTGAGCCTCATCACCGGCCAGCAGATCATCGTGACCCCGGCGGCGCGCGAGGTGATCGACACCGAGGGGCTCATCATGGCGATCGAGCTCGTCGGCTCGATGACGCTGCGCGACTTCCTCAATCACATGGTCGGCCGCTCGACGAACCTGGCCTGGACCGTCAAGAACGGCGTCATCCAGATCGGCGACAAGTCGGAGTCGTCGGGCACGCTCAAGACCGAGATCTACATGGTCAAGGACCTGGTCTCGCCGCGCACGCAGTTCTTGCCGCCGAAGATCCGCGACATCCCCGGCGAGGAATTCGACGACGTCCCGCGCACCGGCGGCGAGGGTGAGGACCCGGTCTCCTACATCGAGATCGCCGATCTCGTCACCAACATCAAGGACGTCACCGATCCGGCGTACTGGGAGTCCGACGGCGTCGAGATCCGGTCCGAGGACACCGGCTTCCTGGCCGTGAAGTGCAGCCCCGAGATGCACCGGCAGGTCGAGAACGTGCTGCGCGACATGCGGCGCTTCGCGACCCCGATCGTGTCGATCGACTCGAAGTTCCTGACCATCTCCCGCAACTTCATGCAGGAGATCGGCGTCGACATCCGCGGTCTCGGCGGCTCCGGCAACAAGGGCGACACCGTCACCCTCGAGGACGTAACCAACGGGCTGCAGAACAACGCCGGACGCGGTATCGACAACGGTGGCACCGGCGACCCGGCTGCCAACCCCCTCGCCGGCGCGTTCTTCAACGACGGCGGTGACGGCGATGTTCGCGCCCGCACCGAGAACTACTTCGCCAGCGATCTGAGCCGCGTGCTGTCGTCGTCCGGCGGCCTCACGGCCGGCTGGACGTTCATCGACGACACCCAGCTCAACATCATCCTGAAGGCCGTCGAGAAGCACCAGGACATCGAGATGGTCAACAGCCAGATCCTCTCGGTCCTCAACCGTGAGCGTGGCCACGTGGCGGTCATCAACCAGACGGCCTACGTCCGCGACTTCGACGTCGAGGTCGCGCAGGCGGCGTTCATCGCCGACCCGAAGGTCGACGTGATCCAGGACGGCATCGTGCTCGACGTGCAGCCGGTCATCCAGCATGACCGCAAGTACATCATCCTCAACCTCAACCCGACGGTCGCGGAGCTCACGCGCCCGATCCCGACGTTCACGACGTCGCTCGCCGGTTCGACCCTGCCGGTTACCCTGCAGCTGCCGAACCTGACGGTCACGAACTTCACGACGACCGCCAAGGTCCCCGATGGCGGCACCGTCCTGCTCGGCGGCCTGCGTCAGGTGCTGACCAAGGAGCGTCGCGCCGAGGTGCCTCTCTTCGCCCGTCTGCCGCTGATCTCCTTCCTGTTCAAGCAGGAGGGGACCGCCGACGAGAACAAGAGCCTGATGGTCATGGTTCGGGCCACCATCACCGACGTGGTCGACCGGATGCACCAGTAGGCGGAGCGACAGCTCCCCCCCACACGCTTCTCCCCAGGGCGGGCCGCGCCGGTTACGATCGGCGCGGCCCGCTTTGTTTCCGGGCAGGATCGCGCCAGTGCAGAAGCCCCTCGACGCCATCTTCTTCGACATCGACGACACCCTGTTCTCGACCAGCGTGTTCGCTGACCAGGCCCGGCGCGCCGCCGTCGACGCGATGCTCAGGGCAGGGCTCGGTTGCGATCGGGAGACCGCGCTGCGCGAACTGCAGGAGGTCATCCTCGAGTTCTCCAGCAACTACGGCAGTCACTTCGACAAGGTCCTCGACCGCCTCGGCAGCAGCACCTTCGCCGGCCACAACCGGGCCGTCATCGTCGCCGCCGGTGTCGTCGCCTACCACGACACGAAGTGGAGCAAGCTCAAGGTCTGGGACGACGTCTACGAGGTCCTGCGCTGGCTCGCCACCAAGGACATGCTGCGCGGCATCATCTCAGCCGGCATCACCATCAAGCAGGCCGAGAAGGCCGTCCGCCTCGGCGTCCTCGAGTTCATGACGCCGTCGGCCATCTTCTTCACCGACCAGGTCGGCTTCAGCAAGCCGAACCCGAAGCTCTACCGCCGTGTGCTGCAGCAGCTCGGGCTCAACTCGGCACGCTGCATCTACGTCGGTGACAATCCGACCCACGACATCGACCCGTGCAATCGCGAGGGCTGGATCACGGTCCGGGTTCGCCGTGGCGGCAGATACGCCGTCGCCGACGGCGAGACCAAGGCCGACTACGAAGTCCGCGACTTCTTCCAGCTACGGGAGATCCTGCAGAACGACTTCGCGGTCTGAGCCTGCAGATGCTGCCACGCGGCAGGGCACCGACGACGGAGCGCACGCATCCAGCTGCGGCTGGCCCCGGGAGCCAAGGCGCCGAAGACGAAACCCGGCGCGATGGCGACGATCCGGCCGCGGCAAGCAGCCCCTACTTGAGCTGCTCCCAGTAGTCGGCCGGCATGTCGTGGGCGATCTTGAGGGCGCCGTTGGCGCCGCCGTAGATCGGCTCTTCGATGCGGATCACCTTGCCGCCGCCGAGCCGCTCCTTCATGGCGTTCTCGATCGCCGAGTCGAGCCCCTTGAGCAGGGACCCGCCGCCGGCCAGCAGCACCCTGTTCTTCAGCTTCTGCTGGAACTCGGGGTCGAACGTCGCGACCAGCTCGTGGATGCCGCCGATGATGGGGTCGATCAGCACCGAGCAGGCCTTCTGGATCGAGTCGGTGAGATCGAACTGGGTCGGCTTGCCGTTGACGGGCAGCTCGACCAGGGCGCGCTCGGCGGCATCGCCGACGAAACCGAAGCGTTCCTTGATGTCCTTGACCATCTGCACGGTCTGCTGGGCGCCGGGGCAGTTGCTCCCGATCAGCCGCGTCAGCTCGGCGTCGACGGTGTCACCGGCGACGTCGAACGTCACCTGGTCGGCCTCCTCGGGCATGGTGCCATGCATGCGACAGAGGTCGGTGGTGCCGGCACCGATGTCGATCACGAGCACGTCCTCGAGCCAGTCGAGCCCGTAGGCGACGGCGAAGGGCTCACTGCACAGCATGACCGAGTCGACGTGGGAGCGCGCCGCCTCGATGATCGCCTCGCGGTTCTTGATCGACGCCTCGGCCGGGCAACCGATGACGCAGTAGACGAGCTCGTCCTTGCGCGGCTGGGCCCGCTGGATCGCCTCGCCGATGAGGTCCTTGGCGGCCTTCAGATTGTCCTTGGCCTCGGCGTCGTGATCGACGTCGCCCGTGTACTTGAGCACGCCCTTCTCGAGCGGCTTGTACATCTTCAGCGACAGGCGCTTCTCGAGCGCCTCCTTGCCGAACAGGACCTCCTTCTTCAGCAGCTTCCGACTGACCACGTCCTTCGGGTAGCCGACGACCGAGAACACGGTTTCCCGGATGCCATTGCTCGCCGACACCGACGTCCGCGACGTACCCAGATCCATGCCGATGTAGAGAACACCGTGGTCCTTCTGCGGAGAATCACTCATCTTCGTTCCTCGGTCGCGGGTCAGGAGACCTTGCCCCGCTTCTGCAGTTTCAGATTGGCCTGGAAGATCTCGGCCATCAGTTCCTTCTTCTTGCCGGCCTGGCCATCCTGGCCATCGACCCCCTGCACCTCGCGGTAGACCGACGAGATGCCTCCTTCCACGTTCTTCATCGCGGCCACCGTCTGCAGCTTCTGTTCGGTCTGCGACAGGGACTCGTTGAGCTTGCTGATGCGACGCTGCAACAGATCGACCTCGCGGTCGCGGAGCGCGGCACGGGCCTTCTCGGCCTCCTCGCGCTCGCCGCTCACGATGTTCATCACCAACTCGACGACGCGGGCCTCGGCATCCTCGACGGCGAGTTCGCCGGAGGCTGCCAACGTCCGCATCACCTCGGACACCATCTTGGCGATGCGCGCGTTCTCGCCGTCGTAGCGGTTGGCGATCTCGACCGCGCTCTGCTCGAGTCGCAGGGTGAGCTCCTGCTGCTGGGTCGCGAGATCGCGCCGCAGCTGGTCGATCTCCTCCTCGGCGCGCTCCTTCTGCTGCTCGATCTCGCTCTTCTGGCGCTGCAGATCCTCGTTGCTGCGCAGCAACCGGAGGAACTCGGCCTTGGTCGCATCCGCCACGGCGTCGCGCTCCATGGTCGCGAGGCGTGTCCGCAGGCTCTTGTGCACCGCCGCCTCGATGAGGGCGATGATGCGATCCATGCCGAGCACGTTGACGTTCTGGACGCCCCTCTTCTTGAGGTTGTCGATCGACGTACGGAACGCCATCTGGCGCACGGCGTCCTTGAGCGAATCCTTGAACCTGCTCACGCCTCAGTCCTCTCCGGCCTCGCGCGGCTCGTAGGACAGGCGGCGATCACTCTCTGGATCCTGGCCGCGCACACCGGTGACGAACGTGCCCAGCACGTTGCCGCCCATGTCGCCGAGGACGCGGATTGCCTCGCGGGTCTGGGCCTTGATCGAATGCTCGAGTCGGACCACGACCAGCGAGCCATCGGCCCGCGCCGACAGCACGCCGGCGTCGGTCGACGGCAGCACCGGCGGGGTGTCGATGACGATGTACTGGAACCGCTCCTTGAGCCGCTGCAGCACGCCGTCGATGCGCGACACGCCCAGCACCTCGGCGGGATTGGTGACGCGACTGCCGGCGCCGAGCAACATCAGCTGGCGATAGCCCGCCGGCCGCAGCGCGGACTCCAGCGTCGCCTCGCCGAGCAGCACATCGGAGAAGCCGGGGCCCTGATTGAGGTTGAGGTAACGCTCGCAGCTGGGACGGCGCATGTCGGCGTCGACGACGACGACCTTCTGCCATTCGAGCTCGGCGAAGGCCATCGCCAGGTTGAGGGCGCAGACCGACTTGCCCTCGGCGCGAACGGCGGAGGTCACGACCAGCGTCTTCGGCTCGCCATCGGGGTTGAGTGCGACGAGGCGGTTGCGCAAGGCGCGGACCTGCTCGGCACGGTATCCCGCCGGCTCGTGAAACATCACGAGATAGGGACTCACGGCCTCATCGACGAGGACGACGAAATCGTCCTCGTTGGACGGCCTCGCCGCCGGGTCGGCTACCTTCTGGCGTCGGAACATGGCGTCTCGATCAACGGCATCGGTCTTTTCGGAGCGATGGCCGCGTCGACTTGCGGAATCGGAGAATGGATGGCTGGATCGGGACGCTGACGGAAGGGATTGCCCCCTTCTATAGCGCCTCCGCCCCATCGGCGACAAGCACCGCAGTCGCCGATGTCACCGGGCTTCGCGGCCCATCCCACCGCCGCCTCACCGTCGCCGCTGAAGGCGGCTCAGGCCCCGGACTTCGCCTTTCTGCCTGGTCCTGACCGGCGAAACCTCCGCCGCGGGCAACCAGGGGCATCATGAAGACCATCCACCTGGCAACCCTGCTCCTGACCGCCACCGCGGCCATCGCACAGACCTATACGATTCAAGAACGCGGCCCGACCTGCCACGCCGACCTCAGCGCCCAACTGGTCACGGTCGGCACCACGCCCGGGATCCGCCTCGGCATCCACAGCATGCCGCATTCGATCGCGGTGCTGGCCATCGGCCCGCACGCGCCGTCGCCGATCGCCCTGCCCTATGGTCCGTGCGAGTTCTTCGTCCGGCCGGTGTCGACCGTGCTCGGCACGACCGACGCCAACGGCAACGCCCCCTTCGCCTTCCGGATTCCGCCCGTGCTGCCGCTGCACGTGCTGTTCCAGGGCGCCGTGCTCAGCCTGACGCCCCACGGTCTGGCGCTGGGCTCGACCGACGTCGTCGTGCTGGACGGCCAGTAGCCGAGCTCCCCCTGCGTCCAGGAACGTGCACCTGGACGCCACCGGCGACCGACCGCGAGCATCCGGCCTGGCCCTGGCCTAACCGCCGAGGTCGATGCCGTGCTCGCGTGCGAACGCCGCGGCCTCGTCGTAGCCGGCATCGGCGTGTCGCATGACTCCGATCCCGGGGTCGCAGGTGAACACCCGGCCGATCCGCGCCGCCGCCGCGTCGGTGCCGTCGGCGACGGTCACCTGGCCGGCATGGATCGACTTGCCCATGCCGACGCCCCCGCCGTGGTGGATCGACACCCAGGTCGCCCCCGACGCCACCGCGAGCATGGCATTGAGCAGCGGCCAATCGGCGATCGCGTCGCTGCCGTCCTTCATCGCCTCGGTCTCGCGATAGGGTGAGGCCACCGAACCGCAGTCGAGGTGATCGCGGCCGAACACGATCGGCGCCTCGATCTCGCCTTTCTTTACCAGCTCGTTGACGGCGAGCCCGAACCGCGCGCGTTCGCCGTAGCCGAGCCACAGGATGCGGGCCGGCAACCCCTGGAACGCGATCTGCTTGCGCGCCTTCTCGATCCAGGTCCGCAGCGCGGCGTTGTCACCGAACATCTCGAGCGCGAGTTCGTCGGTGCGCGCGATGTCGGCCGGGTTACCGCTCAGCGCGACCCAGCGGAACGGGCCGCGGCCCTCGCAGAACAGCGGCCGGATGTACTCGGGCACGAAGCCGGGGATCCGGAACGCCTCGGCGACGCCGGCGTCGCGCGCCTCGGCGCGGATGTTGTTGCCGTAGTCGAAGGTGATGGCGCCGCGCTCCTGCAGCTCGAGCATGAGCGCGACGTGCCGGGCCACCGTCCGGCTCGACTCGGCGAGGTAGGCCTTCGGATCGCGCTCGCGCAGTTCGGCCGCGACCTCGACCGTCATGCCATCGGGCACATAGCCGATCAGCATGTCGTGCGCCGAGGTCTGGTCGGTCAAGAGATCGGGGACCACACCGGCGTCGCGGATCGTGGTCAGCAGTTCGGTCGCGTTGCACGGCACGCCGATCGACCAGGCCACGCCCTGCTCCTTCTTCTGCAACGCCGCCCGCAACGCCTGCTGCGGATCCTCGATCAGCTCGTCGAGGTAGCGGGTCTCGAGCCGCTTCTCGATGCGCCAGCGCTCGACGTCGGCGGCGAGACAGACGCCGCCCGCCATCGTCACGGCCAATGGCTGGGCGCCGCCCATGCCGCCGAGTCCCGCGGTGACGGTGAGCCGGCCCTTCAGGTCGGCGCCGAAGTGACGGCGGCCGGCCGCGACGAAGGTCTCGTAGGTGCCCTGCACGATGCCCTGGCTGCCGATGTAGATCCACGAGCCGGCGGTCATCTGGCCGTACATGATCAGCCCCAGGGCGTCGAGGCGGCGGAACTCGTCCCAGTTGGCCCAGTCGCCGACGAGGTTGCTGTTGGCGATCA
This sequence comes from Planctomycetota bacterium, assembly GCA_020425885.1. The sequence continues at coordinate 11,297 of JAGQRA010000259.1, forward strand.
ACACCCGCGGCGCGTCGGTGTGGGTCTTCATCACACCGACGCACTTGCCGGATTGGACCAACATGCTCTCGTCCGGCCGCAGCCGCCGCAGCGTCGCCAGGATCTTCTGCAATGCCTCGGGGTTGCGGGCGGCCTTGCCGAGCCCGCCGTAGACGATCAGCCGCTCGGGATCCTCGGCGACCTCGGCGTCGAGGTTGTTCTGCACCATGCGGTAGGCAGCCTCGATCTGCCAGTTGGCGCACGTGAGCTCGGTGCCGCGCGGGGCCCGGTAGGTGGCGGTCTTCATCGCCACAGCTTCGATGAGCGTGCACGAGCTTTCCAGCGCGAACACACGCGCCATGGCATCACGGCCACCCCGGTCAGACCGCCAGCACCCCCACCGCCTTCTCCGCCGCGGCCATCAGCACGCCAGCCGTGACCAGCTCCTCCGCAACCGCCAGATCGGGGGCCAGGAAGCGGTCCTCGGCCAACCCCGGCACGCGCTGGCGCAGCGCCCGATAGGCCGCCGCCACGCCCTTGCCCGGCCGCAGTCCGTCGCCGAGGTCGAGCCCTTGCGCCGCGCACAGCACCTCGATGCCGAGCACCTTGGCGGTATTGGCGATCACGAGCTCGGCGTGGCGCGCGGCGGTCACCCCCATCGAGACGTGATCCTCGCGGTTGGCCGAGGTCGGGATCGAGTCGACGCTGGCCGGGTGCGCCAACGACTTGTTCTCGCTGGCCAGCGACGCCGCCACCACCTGCGGGATCATGAAACCGCTCTCGACGCCGGGGTTGCGGGCCAGGAACGGCGGCAGACCGGAGATGTCGGGATTGACGAGCTGCTCGATGCGTCGCTCGCTGATGTTCGCCAGCGTCGAGACCGCGATCGCGAGGTAGTCGAGCGCCTGACTCACCGGCTGCCCGTGGAAGTTGCCGGCCGACACGATCTCGCCATCGTCGAACACGAGCGGGTTGTCGGTCACCGAATTGGCCTCGGTGACGAGCACGTCGAGCGCGAAACGGATGCCGTCCTTGCTCGCGCCGTGGACCTGCGGCGCGCAGCGCAGCGAGTAGGCATCCTGCACCTTCTCGCAGTCGACGTGGCTGACCATGATCTTGCTGCCGGCGAGCAGCTGACGCAGATTCTCGGCCGTCGCCTGCTGGCCGAAGTGCGGCCGCAGTTCGTGCACCTTGTGCTGGAACGGGCGCTCGCTGCCGCGCAGCGCCTCGACGGTCATGGCGCAGGCGATGTCGGCGGTCTTGGCCAGCACCAGCGCGGCATGCACGGCGCGACAGCCGATCGCGGTCATGATCTGGGTGCCATTGATCAGCGCCAGCCCCTCCTTCTCACGCAGCTCGATCGGAACGCGACCGAGCTTCTTCAACGCCTGACGTCCGTTGATGACGCGGTCGCCGGAGTACACCTCGCCGCGCCCGATCAACGGCAGCGCCATGTGACTCAACGGCGCCAGATCGCCGGAGGCGCCGACCGAGCCCTGCGATGGAATCACCGGGATCAGGTCGGCGTTGAACAGCGCCATCGCCTGCTCGAGCA
>JAGQRA010000260.1 GCA_020425885.1 Planctomycetota bacterium
GCGAACAACAGGAACAGGACCGGCAGGGCTGGGCTCGAACGCATTGGCGGGAGCGAGTATAGGAGCAGCAAGAACGGGGAGGCCGCGGCCTGAGGGGAAAACACCTCGTGGGCTCGCGAATTGCGAGAACGAAGGAGCTTATCGACACCATCGGACCTGTGCAGCCACCCTGATTCTCGGCGGCGGCCCGGCCTGCCGACGATACGCGGCGGCGGCGCTGAGAGGCCGCGCCATCCTGGTCGACTCCGCGTCTCCTTCGCCGACGCTGTCCCGCGTTGCGGCGTTCGCGACGCTCAGAGCCGGCGCGACAGCACGAAACCGGCGAGCTGGTGCAGCGCATCACGCGCCGGCCCGGCCGGCAGCACGGACAGCGAAGCCTGGGCCTTGCCGATGCGCCGTTGGGCCTCGTCGAGCGCATAGGCGACGGCGTGCTCGAGCGCGAACTCGCTGCGCAGGCGGCGCAGCGCCTCGCCCTCGGCGAGACCGAGCACCTGCCGCAGGCGCTCGGATTCACCCTTGCCCTGCTGCATCAGATAGAGCAGTGGCAGCGTGATCTTGCCCTTGCTGAGGTCGGTGCCCAACGACTTGCCGACGACACGTTCGTCGCCGTCGAGATCGAGACAGTCGTCGACGATCTGGAAGGCGATGCCGAGTTCGAGACCGTACTCCTCGAGTGCGCGCAGGCGCGCCTCGGGCCCGCCGTCGCGCACCTGACCTGTGCTGTAGTGACCGCCGAGGCGACAGGCGGCGGCGTAGAGGCTCGCGGTCTTCTCGGCGATGACCGTGAAGTACTGGCCCTCGGTCCAGGCCGGGTCGAAGCGGTGCAGGACCTGGGTGATCTCGCCCTGGCAGATGACGCGCACGGTCTCGGCGAGCCAGCGCGCCGCCGCCGGATCGTGCAGCTCGACCGCCATGTGGAAGGCCTTGGCGTAGATGTAGTCGCCTAGCAGCACTGCGATCTCGGTACCGCTGAGCTGATTGACCGTCGGGATCCGACGACGCACGGTCGCGCTGTCGAGCACATCGTCGTGCAGCAGGGTCGCCGTATGCAGTAGCTCGACGACCTTGGCCACGGTCACGACATCATCGCCGAGCACGCCGCCGTGGGTCGCGCCGCGGATGGCGACGCCCGACAGGAACGTCAGCACCGGGCGCAGCTGCTTGCCGCGGTAGCCACCGACGTGCTCGATCAGCGGCAGCATCTCGCGATGACCGGGCGCGAGGTCCTGGATCAACTCGCGGTTCAGGCGGTCGAGCTGCGGCCGCACGATGGCGGTGAGATCGTGCAGTGGCAGGGTCTCGGTCACCGGCTGTCTCTGACTCACGCCTTGGGAGTGCTGGAGTCGTCGGCAGTCGGCGACTTGCCGCCTTCACTTCCCGAACCTTCCTTCGAGCCGTCCCGGAGGCCGCGCTTGAACTCAGTGATGCCGGACCCGAGCGAACGGGCCATGCCGGGGAGTCTGTGCCCGAACAGGAGCAGGACTACCACCAGGACGATGAGCCATTCACCGCCGGCGGGGAAACCGATACTGATCATGAGTGAACCACCTCAGGCCCGGCATCATCGCCGTGGCCGACCGGCAACGCCAGTAGCTGCCCCGACTTTCGCCGGGTTGAGTAGAGGCCGGGCTTCACCGGAGTTCGCTCTCACGGGCCGCAAGCCAGCGCCGCCACGCTTCGGGGTCGGAGCCGAGGTCCTCGCCGACGAGCCGGGTCAGGTTGTGCTGGCTGGTGGCGCGGATCTCGGCGTCGTCCGAGCCCAGCGCCGCGATCAGCAGCTTGGCCGCCTCGAGCCTTGCCTTGGGGTTCCGGGCACCGCTCGGCGCGCCACCGGTGCCGCCACCATGTTCGCTGAAGGCCTTGAGCACGCCGCCGAGGATCGCGTTCAGACGCAGCGACTCGCCCCATAGCAGCAA
>JAGQRA010000261.1 GCA_020425885.1 Planctomycetota bacterium
CGGCTTCGATCGAGACGGCCGGCGCTCAGACCCCGGCGCAAAGTGACCGCCGAGTCGCCATCGTCACATTGTTGCGCCGGAAGAGCGTGGCGACGACGGACCGGAAGAGCGTGACTCCCGACACATGCCTGGCCCCATGAAGACCCTGCTCCTATTTCGCGGCCCTGGTACTCAGCACGGGCTGTGCTGCAACGCCGGTGAGCCCGTGGGCCGAGACGCAGCAAGACGGGACCCACGGTTGGCAGAACCCGCTGCTCGACCGTTTCGTGGGCAACTGGGTGCTAGAGGGCCTGATGGCCGGGGGTGACGTGGTCCACGACCTGGTCGCGGAGTGGGTCGTCGGTCACCAGTACCTGCGCTTCACCGAGTTGTCTCGTAAGCGCGAACCCGACGGGACGCGAGCCTACGAGTCCATCGTCCTCATCGGGTGGGATGCCGCAAACGAGCGGTACGCGTGCCTCTGGCTCGACTCCACGGGCGGCAGCGGGCTGGTGAACGGTGTCATCGGCTACGCGGAACCCGACGGCGACCGGTTGGCGTTCGTGTTCGACTATCTGGACGGGGAACGCCGCTTCCACACGACGTTCACTTACGACCGGTCCATAGACGCCTGGCATTGGAACATGGACTCCGAGCGCAGCGGCGAGGTCAGGCCGTTCGCCCGGGCGACGATGACACGGCACGAGTGAGGGAAGGCACGTCGCGATCTCAGTTGCTGATCGTCAGCCACACGGCAACGCGCGCTCGCGTGACGTTCGGAAAGCTGGCGATGAGGATGCCAAGCGGCAAGAACCCCTGCCCACGGAGGGCTGGTTCGAAGTAGTATCCTCGGCCTGACCCGACGCGGCAGCTGACGAGCGTCCCAGAGGGCGCTCGCGGCTCAGCGCCAGATCCGTTGGCCGCCTCCGGAGGCCGCGATTGCGAGCCGTTGAAGTAGGGAGCCTGGCAAGTGAACCATCACGCGACATCCAACGCGCCGATCAGGATCGCAAGAACCATGAGCGACCACTTCATCCCACGCGTCGGCGGAATCCTCAGCGCCGACATCGCCGTTCCCGAACACGAGATCGAAACGCGCTTCTACTCGCGTGTGCTCAGCACGGGCGAAGACCCGCTGTGGCGCGAGGATCTCATGAACAACCATGGCGTGCCGGTCATCGGCCTGGGCGCACGGACGGAGGCGTTGACTCACCTTCCACTCCAATGGATGCCGCACATTCAGGTCGTCGATGTCGCGGCCAGCTTGGAGCGCGCGCTCGCGTTGGGCGGGAGTGAGTTGATGCATGACGACAGTGGCAAGAACCAGTGGGCCGCGCTGCTCGACCCGAACGGGGCGGCGTTCGGGATCATCCCTGTCGTTCCTGCGGAGGCGATCCCCCAGACCGAGGCTGACGCGGCGCGCGTGGGTCGTATCGCCTGGGTCGACTTGACGATCGCCGACGCTTCGGCAACTCGTGACTTCTACCGACAGGTCGTCGGCTGGACGGTGGAGGACGTCGCGATGGAGGATGCCGGCGAGCGCTACGCCGACTACTGCATGCTCAGCCCCGATGGCAGTTCGGTGGCGGGAGTCTGCCACGCGCGGGGCGCGAACCTGGGAATACCGCCGGCGTGGATGCTCTACCTTCCCGTTGGCGATCTCGCCGAGAGCATCGATCGCGTGCGCGAGGAAGGCGGGACCGTGATCAGGGAGTCGCGTGGAGCCGACGGGGCGTACGCTCACGCGGTGATTCAGGACCCGGTGGGAGCGTGCCTGACGCTGGTGCCGGGATAGAGTGGGTGTGGCGGCCTGACGATGCGTTGCACCAGACAACGGACGAGTCACGACTGATGAGAAACATGAACCAGCACAACAGAGAGTGGCTGAGTGCCTGCCTGTTCTTCTCTGCTTCTGTCTGCTTCTTGGTTGCCAGCACGACAGGGCGAGACGACTACCATCTCAGGCTGTTCGCAGGCTTGTCGACGTGGGGCGTTGGATTCGTCTCGCTCGTTCGACTGAGACGCACCTGCGGCGCCCAACTCTCGTGAGACCCCCGCTGTCAGCGATCGGCGCCGTTGAGCCCGATTCCAGGCGGGCCACAGGATCTGCCGAGCGGAACGACAGCGGGCGAGGGAAGCCAGAGGCAGGCCAAGACCGAGGTCGAGGAAGCCATCCGTCCGCCCTCGGCTGAGTCGCATCGACCTCGGACAGGCAGCCGCGACCGCCACGAGCAGAGGGCCCGGGCCGGCCGCGACTACTTGCCGCCGTCGTCGGCCGGCTCGGCGGCCTTGGCCTTGATCAGGTCGGCGCGCTTGGGCTTGAGCTTGTCGAACAGGGCCTTGTCGATGACGTAGTACCACGGCCCGAAACGACGCGTCAGCTTGTCGGCCTCGGCGCGGCCGTCCTCGACCTTCTTGTCGAAGGCGGTCCACTCGTCGTCCTGGCGACGCAGGTCGTCTTCGTGCTGCAGCGCCGAGCTGTCGATGTCGGCGGCGGCACCGTCACCACCGGGCGCCTTGTCTTCGCCCTGGCTGATCACGGCGAACGACTCGCCATTGACCTGCAGCTGATAGTCGTTGTCCCAGGGGTCCTTCGGCAGCTCGGCCAGCGGCGCCTCGCCGCTCTCGGGCTTCTCGGTCAGCTTGATCAACGACTCGGGCAGCGCGTTGTCGTGGGCCGTGCGCCAGCCGTCGATGGCGGCCGTGATCTTCTCGATCTGCTGCCGCGCCTGCCGGCGCTTCTCCATGTGCTCCTTCGGTAGCCGCGACGACTGCGGCCTGGACAGCAGCGCCTCGTCGAACTCGGCGGTGACCATCAGGTAGCGGTTGTCGGCTGCGACCGGTTGCGGACCGTTCTCGCCGGCCTGCGGGGTCGCCGGCGCGGCATCACCCGAGCTCACCTCGTCGGCACTACCGGGCACGAGCTCGCCGAAGCGCAGCGTGTAGCGCACCCCTTTCTTGGTCTCGAACAGGAGGTCGCCCTCGTTGCTGAACAGCTTGCCGCCCTGGCCGAGGAAGTAGCCCTTGTCGGCCAGGCTCTGGCTCAACAGCATGCGGTCGAAGCCGGTCGCTTGCTCGAGCCGCGCGGTCAGCCCGTCGGGCTTGGTCCGCACGCCGACGATCTTGATGCCGGTCAGGGCGGTCTGGATCTCGGTCATCTTCTCGGTGTTCGGCTCCTCCTTGGCCACATCGAGCCCGGCGATGGTCCACTTGCCGTCCTTGTCCTTGGCGATGTCGAACTTGTCGCCCGGCACGATGGCGCGACGCACCTCGTCGACCGAGTAGTTGTCGAAGATGACCTTCTGCAGATCGTACGAGGTCGCCTTGAGCAGGTCGGTCTCGATCCAGTCGGCGAACTTGGTCGACAGCTCGCCGTCGATCTTGGTCGAGTAGGTGCGGCGCTTGCCGGGTTGGCGCACGTAGCGGATGTCGAGCTTGCCGTCGACCTCCTTGCCGAGGATCAGATCGGCGAGATCGTTGCCGGCGCTGTCGCGCATCGTGATCCGCGTGCCGCGGCCGACCGTGTCGGCGCTCTCGTCGAGCGGGTCGACGACGCCGAAGTCGACCTGGTCCTCGACGCGGTCGCTGACCGAGCGCGCCTTGGTCAGGCCGATCAGCATCGCCGCGGCCTTGCCCATCCGATCCTTGGCGTCGGCCGGGTAGCCGCCGTGCGACGGGATCGTCCAGCGCCCGTCCTTGTCGCGGCGCACCGCGAACTTGCGCGCCGTCGCCCGCTCCTCGGAGAACTCGGTGACCTCGAGCTCGACCGCGGCGGTCGAATCGGTGAACTGCGGGAAGAACAGTTCGCCCTGGTCGGAGAACAGGTCCTGCTTGACGGCCTTGGGGCCGGACATCGTGGCCAGCACGGTCAGCACGGCTGCCGCACCGAGGATCACACCGGTCTTCATGAACTCGCTCATTGCGCACCTCCGCCGACCAGGCGGTTACTGGGGACGATCGACGATGCGCGCGCGCTGCGACGCACCAGCGTGAAGATGCCGAGCAGCAACGCCGGCACCGGCGCCAGCAACAGGGTCCAGAGGCGATAGCCGTCGTGGATCCCGTCGCGGGCCTCGTTGCGCGCGTGCTGCGCGATCTGGATCTTGGTCCGCTTGTCGGCCTCGATCTTGGCCTTGGCGGTCTCGAACTTGCGATTCTCGACCTGCTGCACCTCGGCGATCTTGAGCTCCTTGCTCTGCTCGTCGAGCCCGGCGTCGTTGCGGATCGCCTCGACGGCGCCATCGAGGCGGTCCTGCGCCGCGTCGAGCGCGGTCTTGGCCTCACCCTCGGCCTTCTCCTTCTCCTCGGCCCAGGCGCGCTCGAAGTCGGCCTGCGCGGCCTCGACCGCGGTCAGCCGGCGCAGGATCGGACGCCGCTTGCGCAGCTCGATCAGCGATTCGTCGCCGACCAGCTTGTCGATGCAGTTGAGCACGAACGGCACGTTGTCGAACCGCAGCGTGTTGTCGGTCGCCTGGCGGCGCAGGCCGAAGAACTGGTCGCCGACGGCGTCGAGGTCGGCGCAGACGATCGTGTTGACGCCCTTCTTGTCACCCTCGGCCTCGCTCGTGACCTCGACGGCGAGGTCGAGGCGCTTGTCGCGCTTCCAGTAGCGCGCGCCCGGGTTCAGCTGCAGCCCGCCGCCGAACGGGCTCCAGACCAACAGGCCGTCCTGCATGCCCTGACCCGATTCGTACTTGGGCACGATGCCGTTCTGGCCGCGGAACGCGGTCGGATCGGGCGAGCTGACCAGCGACTTCACGGTGAAGCCGTTCTTGTCGCTCGACTGCAGATGACCGCCGGCCATCCAGACCACCGACTGCATGCCGCTGGTGATGACGCTGTCCTGCGCCAGCGCGCTGCCGGTGCAGAACAGGAAGTGCTTCGGCAGCTGGCCGCCGAAGTAGCCGGTGCTCGAGGTGTCCCAGACGATGTCGGACTTGAACAGCCGCAGGCCGAGCTGCCCGAACAACCCGTCGATGTTGCCCTTCTGCGGGCCGCCGCCGCCCATCATGCGCTGCTGCATGTTGCCCTTCTGATCGTCGGCGGCGGTGCCCGGCGCGCTGAGCGGCAGCGGGTCCTCGAACATCAGCGTCGGGTGCCCGGCCAGGATCCAGTCCTGCAGCCGGTCCATCTGCTCCTGCACGAGCGAGCTCGGCTGCGCCACCACGAGGCAGTCGAGGTCCTCGGGGTAGTCCTTGTCGGGATCGACGTTCTCGACCTTGTACTGCTGCTCGAGCTCGGTCGCGATCTGCCACTTCGGCTTCTGCGCGAAGGTCTGGAAGTCGAAGCCGCCGACCATGTCGACGTCGGTCTTGAGCAGGCCGACCTTCTTGCGATCGCCGGTGTTGGTCACGACCCGGATGCTGCGCGTGATCTCGTACTCGAGCGGCAGGCCCGGGTCGATGAACGGCGTGATCACCTCCTCGGTGCCGCTGGCGACGACCAGGCCGAGGAAGACCTGCATGTCGCTGAAGCCGCCGCCCGGGTTCGGCTCCTGCACCATCTGCGCCCGGATGCCGTAGTTGTCCTCGGCGGCGCGCGCCTCGGGCGAGAACGGCTTGGGGATGATGATGCTCTTCTGCACGGCGTTGCCGCCGATCGAGTCGAACTGGTCGAGCAGGTTGAGCAGCAGCCGGCGCTGCTGGACGAAGCGCTCCGGCACCTGCTCGCTGATGTAGGCCGTGACGAACACCGGCCGCGCGGGATCAAGGGCGGAGAGCAGCTGCTTGCTCTCGTCGCCCAACGAGTGGATGCCTTCGACGGTGACGTCGAAGCGCGGCAGGTGGTAGACGCCGATCACGGTCAAGGACAGCGTCGCCACCGCCAGGCCGCCCGACTGCAGCGCGCCGTGGACGCCCTCGATGCCGCCGCGCCAGTGCCGCCGCGCCAGCAGCGCGAGGTTGAGATAGAGGAAGGCGACGGTCAGGCCGAGGAAGAGCACGAAGCCGGCGACCGGCAGCATGCCGCGCGAGAACTCGTCGAACAGCCCGCGCGGGCCGTTGACGGCCCAGCTCTGGAAGCCGAGCCGGCCGAGCACGACGTCCATGTAGACGACGGCGGCGCAGGCGATGACCGACAGGATGAAGGCGATCGTCTGGTTCTGCGTCAGCTGCGAGCCGATCATCGACACGCTGACGAGCATCAGGCCGAACAGCCAGTAGCCGACGTAGTTGGCGAACAGCTGGCCCCAGTCCGGGTTGCCGAGCATCGACAGTGCGATCGGCAGCGCCAGCGTGAAGGCCAGCGACACGGTGTAGACCCCGACGTAGGCCAGGAACTTGCCGAACAGCAGGTCGAGGTCGCGCGCCGGCAGCGTGAACAGGAGCTCCTGGGTGCCGTTGGCGCGCTCGCTGGTCCAGACCCCCATCGTCGCCGCGGCGACGAACAGGATCGCGAGCCGCGGGAACCAGAAGTTCCAGGTCTCGAGGTTGGCGAGGCTGTTGTCGAAGAACTCGCGCGGCCACATCAGCGCGCCGCCCGAGAACAGCACGAACAGCATGATGAAGACGTAGCCGGTCGGATTGCTGAACCAGCTGCGCAGGTCGCGCTTCATGACGGCGAAAACGACGTTCTTGTTCATGGTCTTCGTCCTCAGTTGGCTGCGGTGAGAGTGTGGAAGGCCTGCTCCATCAGGCCGCCTCCCTTGGCCTTGAACTCGGCCGGGGTGCCGTCGAAGGCGAGTCGGCCCTCGTTGACCAGCAACACCCGCCCGGCCATCGCCTCGACCTCCTGGAACAGGTGCGTCGACAGCAGGATCGTGCGGGTCTCGCCGAGCTTCTTGACGAGGTCGCGCACGTGTCGGATCTGGTTGGGATCGAGCCCGGTCGTCGGCTCGTCCATGATCATCACCTCGGGATCGTGGAACAGCGCCTGCGCCATGCCGGTGCGTTGCTTCTGTCCCTTGCTGCAGGTGCCGATCGGCTTGTCGAGCAGGTTCTCGAGCGCGCACTCGGAGGTGACGAAGTCGAGCCGGTCTCGGATCCTGGCCGGCGACATGCCGCGCGCCTCACCGAAGAACGACAGCAGCTCGCGCGGCGTCATCTCGGGATACAGCGGGCCGTTCTCGGGCAGGTAGCCGAGCTTCTCGGCGGCGCGCACGCGATCGGTCGTGACGTCGAGTCCGCACAGCCGGGCCGAGCCGGAGGTCGGCGCCAGATAGCCGGTCAGCACCTTCATCGTGGTCGACTTGCCGGCGCCGTTGGGGCCGAGGAAGGCGACGACCTCGCCGCGGTGGATGTCGAAGGACAGATTGTCGATGGCAGCGAAGGACCCGTAGTACTTGCAGAGGTCGATCGCCTGGATCATTGGCTCGCGTTCGCTCATGGGAATGCAGAGGGACCGAATGAAGGGATGGTGGGGAGAAGGCTGTTGCCGCCAGCGGGGTGGCGACACCGGGTGCCCCGGTTTCGGGGGCGAAAACCCTTACCGGCCGCACCGTTGCGACGCAACCGCGACGCCGGATCCGTGGCTGATCAGGGCACTGGCGGCGCAGGACGTGCTCCCCGGGCAAAAACTCCGAGGGCGGCGCGGTGCATCAGTGGCAGTGCCAGTGGTAGCCGAGGCCGAGCCCGAAGCCGAAGCCCCAGCCCGGCGTGAACAGCCACGGGTCGTAGTCGCGGCGGATGCGGCGCCGCCACGGCGAGAACGGCGTGACCC
>JAGQRA010000262.1 GCA_020425885.1 Planctomycetota bacterium
CGAAGACGGTGACCTCGTGCGCCTTGCCGATACGCGGCGTGTCGCGCGGAACCAGTCGCGCGGCGCGCATGGAGCCGGGGCAGCCCGGAGCGAAGGCGATGTAGGTGCTGGTCGGGCCGACGCGGGCGACGGTGTCGACGACACCGCCCGAGGAGATGCCGACGTAGGAGGTGCCGGGCTCGAGCGGTGGGACGGACTCCAAGCCGGGCAGCGGAACGCTGGCGGTGACCACCCCGCCATCGGAGCGGCGGAGCGCGGCGGCACCGTTGCCGGCCCCTGCCGCGATCTCGACGTAGTAGACACCGGCCGGGAGGGATGGGATCGGAGCCCATGGGGATATCGAACCCCAATGAACAACCGAGCCGTCCGATCGCAGCAGCAGCGCCATGAAGGGCCCGGACGCGATTCCTACGTAGCTCAGGTCAGGAGGCAGGGTCGGGATCGCGCCGAGGTAGGCAGCGCCTGCGTACGTGAAGCTGCCGTCGGAACGAAGCAGCACTGTGGTCGTGAAATAGCTGTCGGCCGCGGTGTAGCGGACGCCGGTCGGCAGCGACGGGAAGTTGAGTTGGCCGTAGCTGTTGTCGCCGGTGCCGAGTGCCGCGCCGTCAGAGCGGATGAGCATCGTACTCCCGAGCGAGACGGTGAAGTCCGTGTAGCGCATGCCTGTCGGTAGCGGCGGGATGTTGCATTGGCCGACGCTGTTGTCGCCCCAGGCGACCACCATGCCATCGGAACGCAAGGCAGCCATGTGATGGGTGTGGGCCTTGACACGCACGTACGACATGCCGGCAGGCAAGGCAGGCACGGCGTCGAGTTGCTTCGCGTGGTCGCCCCAGGCGGTTATTGATCCGTCAGAATAGAGAATCGCGCTCGAGTCGAACCCTGCTGCTCCGTCAATGAAGCGCAGCGGGCGCGTCGGGGTGGAGGCGCTCAGGCTCGGCGTGAACGACTGCATGACGTCACTTGCGCCCCAGGCCTCGATGCTGCCGTCGGACATCAGCGCAAGGGTGTGTCCGTAGCCGCATTCGATCTGCGTACACTTGAGGGCGTTCGGCACCGTGGGCACGTGGAGTTGCTGCAGGCTATTGTCACCCCAGGCAACGAAGACACCATCCGATCTCCAAGCGACGCTGTGGGTCGTGCCGGCATCGAAGACGGTGTAGTCCGTTCCCTGCGGGGTCGACGGCACGCTGCATTCCCCGAGGGAGTTGTCGCCCCAGGCCACGAGAGTCCCGTCGGAGCGGAGGGCGAGGACGTGCTCTTGGCCCAGACTGAATGAGCAGTATCTCAGCCCCGGCGGCAAAGCAGGAATGCTGCCTGTTCCATAGTTACTGACTCCCCAGTGGAGCAGGGTCCCATCCGAAAGCAGTGCCATCACTCCGCGGCTCACGGTCTGGATGTCGACCCATGTAACCCCAGTCGGAAGGGTAGGCACGTTGCACTGGCCGAACGAGTTGTCGCCGAAGGCGTCCAGGACGCCATCAGATCGAAGCACCAGGATGTAGTTGCCGCCGTAGGCGAAGCGAACATAGTGGGCCCCCACTGGCGCCGCCGGGATGCCAACCTTGCTGGCACCAAGGCCCCACTGCACGATCTCGGAGTCGGAGCGCATTGCCGCTGCAACGGAACCGCCGCACTGCACGTCGATGTAGTGTGTTCCAGGAGGTAGGGCCGGAGGCTCGAACGTTCCGTCAGCTATACCCTGAATGAACACGCGGCCATCGCGCCGCAGCACGGCGCTCGAGTCGCCCACGGCCCAGACCTTCAATGCTCCTTGCTCTCGCGACTGGGTGTCGAAGCTCCAAGCTGGGAAGCGCCGCACTGAGCTCGGGAGCGGGATTCCCTGAGCGCGACCCTGGCCAGCCAGCGACAGCAGGCTTGCGACCAACGCCGCGACGTGAACCAATCGGGACCACATGTTCATGGCAGGTGCTTCGGGGAGTTGCGCCGCCTGCGCTAGCAGCGCAGACGGCTTGGGAGTCATCGAGAACGAATCAGTAGCTGACCCACAGTGCCGGGCTTGCCGTGGCAGTGGTCCAGATCGTGGTCGGGCACTGCGGCGATACCGACGCATTGCCGCCTGGAATCGTCGAGCCGGGCATGAGGCAGGCGAGCTGCACGGAGAAGATCACAGGGCCTGGCGGCAGCGGCGACGTCAGAGAGAAGACGAGCGGGGTATCCGCCACCACGGCAACCGAATACACGACGCTCGTGGGATCGGTGATCCATCCCTCGAGCCCGTCGTAGCCGAGGTAGGGAGGCGAGGTCGGGCCGTTGGGGAAGCCGTACTGCAGTCCCAGCAGGTTGCCCCATCCGCCCGGCGTTGGCCGCGAGACCACGATGGCGGTGTTCGTACTGCTCCCAGCCGGAACGCCGAGGAAGTCGATCTGCATGCGTGGCAACACCGGTGCCGGGCGGCCGATCCTGTTGCCGTAGGTCGTCAGCGCGCAGAACGGCGTGGTTCCCCCCGTGAACCCGGGAAGCGGGAACGGGCCGGTCGTCGCAGCTGTCGGGCCGGTGCCGTCTGTGCGCCCGGTGCCGACCGGCAGGAGATCGACCGCAGTGCGCACCGCGTCGAATCCCGGCGATTGCTTGGTGAGCCCGCCGACAAAGGGGTAGTTCGTACTCACGGTCGTCCCGACGATCGTGGTCCGCGCCTGCTGGTCGACGGCGATGCCTCCGCCCGCAGGATCGCCGAGCGTGAACGTATTCCAGGGCACAGTGCTCGAGGTTGCATTCAGCAGTCCCATGGCCGTCGGCCGTTCGGAGTTCGACCCACCGAGCTGGCCTGCCGTCAGCGCTCCCAGGCCTGACGGGAGGATCCCGGGCAGCCGGAAGTACGAGCCGAGTTCGATGTCGGGGCCACCGTGGTAGCCGCTGCTGTTGGTACCGACGACGGCGAAGCAGTCGGAGAACTCGTTCCAACCCTGCACACCCGTGAGCTCCTCGTCGGCGCTGCCACCGTGGAAGGTGCCGCCCGAGTACCAGATCCCTGATGCCGGTGTCCAGTTACCCCAGATCACGAAGCCATCGATGCCGTTGCGGGTCGTGTCGGGGCCAGGATTGTCCACCCCCCACATTCCCTGCGACGCGTTTCCAATCAGAAGGTCGTCGTCATCCGTCGAGCCGACGATGACGACGAGATCGGCCGGGGTCTGGGAGTCGAGCCCCCGCTGGACGAGCACGTCGCGCGCCACGGTGTTCCGCTCGGCGCCGGTCGTGCCGCCGGTGCCGAAGACGCGCGAGTACTCGAGCGCGAGCGGTGTGCCCGACGCATCGAAGGCCGCCACGACGCCGAGGCAGTACTGCTGCAGGCCCGCGATGCAGGTGCCGTTGTTGATCGGGAACAGAAGCCCGCTGCTGCCGGACTGGGCACCGTTGGCGGTCGAGCCGACGACGACGAAGCGATCGTCGTCGGTCTCGGCGATGCCGAAGAGGCCATCCTGTTCGGCGCCGCCGACGATGGACAGGAACTGCAACGTCTCGAGGCCTCCGCCAGCGGCTGCCGAGTGCGCGCGCGTCAGCCGGCCGACGAGACCGTCCCACTGGTTGGTGCCGTTGTCGGTCGCGCCGCCGGCGAACAACCCGCTGCAGGAGCCGGAGCCCCCTGGGACGGCGAACTCGGCGGTCGTGGTCAGCTCACCGTTGCCGGTGGCCGGGTTGCCGTGCGAGCTGATGCCGCAGAACGTGATCACGTCCGTGACCGGGATGCCGTTGCCGTCGAGGATGACACGGATGCTGAGGTCGGTGATCGCGCTGCTCCACTCGCCGGTGGCGCCGGTGAAGTGGTGAGTGAAGAGCAGGTTGCCGCTGCCGTCGAAGACGGCGATGAAGCCATTGGTGTTGGTGCCGCTCGCGAGGCTACCGACGTTGCCGACCTGGCTGTAGGGAAGCTCCTCGTCGAAGCTCTCGCCGCAGATCGCGATCCGGGTGTGGGCGGGATCGAGGAGGCGGGGATCGGTGGCGTCGGGTTCCGGCCATACCGAGATGCCGCGGAGGTTCGTGCCGCGGAATGTGTATGGAAGCCTGTTCCAGACCTCCCCAAGATGAACTTCTGGATGGGTGGCACGACGCCGGCGACCTGGAGCATGCCGACCTGGCGCTTGCCCGCAGTGCTGAGGTTGTAGAAGTAGCCCGGGTACCAGGGTTGGCCGGGGTTCCCAGAGAACGGCGTAGCCCCCGTAGTGTCCGCCGCCTCGATCGTGCCAACCGTGTAGGTCCGTCCATCCCCTGGGGTCTTGGTGTCCGCCCAGTACTCGTCGAACGTCTGGATCGGCTCGCCACTCGACGTCACGTTCAGCGTGTGGTCGTGCGTCGAGAACTTGATCTGCGGCGTCAGGTCCTGGGCGATACCCGACATCGGAAACAGCAGCGCCGCGGCGCTACCGATGGCCAGCGTCAGCGCACGTTGCGTACGTGAGCTGCGAGCTGTGAGCTGTGAGCTGTGAGGTCGCTACTTGTCTGCTCATCATGTCTCCTTCACCCGGAGACGCGCTCTGTACTCTTCGTCGTTCGCATGAGCCCCCGCGGTTCTCCATGTCCGCGGTGCGACTCGTGCGACACGACCATTCTACCCGATCGTGCGTCGCCGAGAACGCACCCTTGATACCGGACCCCAACGATTCGCCAATCGGGCCAAAGGAGGTCAAACGCGAACGCCAATGGGCCCGTTCGATTTTCGGAGACTCACCCTCCGGAAATCGGAGAGCGGAGATCAACCAGATGGGACCGATACTGCGCGCCACTGCCAACCCCGAGTCTCGGGCAGCACCTGCTCCTCATCACCGCCGGAGTCGTCTCCTCGCCGACGTGCGATCGTGGATCACCTCCACGAGCTTGCCCACGTCGCCATTGCGGATGCCGTCACCCGGCACCATTCGACTTTCCACCCTGGCCCCACGCATTTGCCCCGTCCAACCACCCCACGTGGAAGTGTAGGTTCCACGAACCTCGCCAACGTGCTCAACCGGCTCGGCAGTCGGACCGGCACGAGCAAGCGGTGGAATCAAACCCGCGTCGCGAGAGTCAGCAAACTGCCACTCCATCGCGGGACGCAGCTGCACGCTGCCGGACCCGGTCGTGTCGAGCATGAACGAATCCGCGGGCCATCGGGGTGTCACCGACCAAACGATCCGACGCCCGGTAAAGGCCAAGGTGCTACCGATGCTGCGCCGTCACAATCCGCCGGGGGCCGACCGGGCGACGATGGTCCCGCCCCGAGCATGACTCGGCTATGATGCGCGGCCCATGCTCGCGACCCTGATCCTCGGCCTGTTCGTATTCCAGGAGCCCGCGCCGAAGCCGGACCCCGGCGAGGCCGAGCCACCCAAGGCTGAGGCCGAGAAGGGCGAGCAGGCCGAGAAGCCTGCGCCGAAGAAGGTCATCGAGGTCTGGGACGACCGCCGCGGCAAGGCCGCCGCGGCCGAATTCCAGAAGGCGCTGAAGGGCAAGCCGTCGATGCGCGACCGCACCAAGGCGCTCGAGGCGTTGGCGACGGGTTCGAGCAAGCACCTGATCAAGCCGTTGCAGGCGATCATCGAGAAGGACAAGTCGATCGTCATCCGCAAGCTCGCCGCCGAACTGCTCGGCAACCAGCCGGCGGACAAGGCCAATCCCGCCATCCACAAGCTGATGCGCAGCGGCAAGGTGACGTCGTATCCGGTGATCCATGCCGAGCTCGTGCGGTCGCTGTCGCGCTGCGGCTACGCGCCGAAGCAATGGGCCGAGATCCAGGAGGAGTTCGAGCGCTACTACGAACTCGAACGCGTGCCGCTGCAGGAGGCGCTGCTGGAGCTGATCATCGCCCACAAGGAGAAGCAGGCGATCCCGATGCTGCTGCGCAACATCGACGAACCGTTCGCGGCCGATCCCGAGGCGCCCGGCAATCCACCGGCCGAGTATTGGGAAGCGCGGTGGAAGTCGTGGCAGGTGTGGCGCGGCAAGGTCAAGGATGCCCTGTTCGCCCTCACCGAGCAGCGCTTCAGCACGGCGGCCGAAGCCCGGGAATGGCTGAAGAAGAACCCGCTGAAGTGATCGACATCGCCGCCGATCCGATCGCGTGGTTGCGGAGCAGGGCACCGTGGCTCTGCGCGCCGGAACTCGGCGTCTGCATCGTCGGCTCGACCGCGCTCGCCATCGCCTGCCGCCAGGCCGGGATCGCCGCGCCGGTCCCTGGCGATCTCGACCTGTCGTGGTCGCCGGATCCGGCCGCGGGCCGGGAGCTGCTGGAACGACAGCGGGCGTTCCAGGCTGTGACCGAGGGCAACGTCGCGCGCGGCACCCTGGCGCTGCGCCTCGACGGCCGGCGCATCGAGATCACGACCCATCGCGGCCGTGACCACGGCAGCCTCGCCGAGCGCATCGCCGCCGATCTCGCCGAACGCGACATGACGATCGGCGCGCTGGCGGTGGAGGTCGCGAGCGGACGCATCCACGATCCGCACGGCGGTCTCGAACACTGGCGCGAGGGCCGCATCGTCGCCGTCGGCGACGCCGCCGATCGCGTCCGCGAGCACCCGATCCGCTGGCTGCGCTACTTCCGCAAGGCCCACGAGCTCGGCTTCGAGATCGACCGCCGCATCCGTTCGCTGCCGTGCCGCCCGACGTTGCTCGACGAGCTGCCGGCCGAGGCCGTGGCGCTCGAGCTGCGGGCAATCCTCGGCCGCTGCCGCTCGCCGGGTCGCTGCCTGATCGAGCTGCACGAGGCCGCGTTGCTCGAACGACTCTCGCCCGAAGTCGCCAGACAGTTCGATGGCCGGCCAGCCGGCCCGCAGCGCTGGCATCCCGAAGTGTCGCAGGCACTGCACCTGATCCTCGCGCTGGAATGGGCGGCGGCCAACACAGGCGAGCTCGCCGAACGTGATCGCATGGCGGTGATGCTCGCCGTCCTGTGCCACGATCTGGGCAAGGGCTACACCCGGCCGTCGTCGCTGCCCGGACACCCCGGCCACGAGCACGAGGGTGTTCGTTACGTCACCGCATTCCTCGATCGCTGGCCCGGCCTCGCCGATGCCCGCGCCCGCACGCTGGCCCAGCACGTCTGCACGCTCCATCTCGTCGTGCGCGGCTTTCCCGAGCTGCGCGCCGGCACGCTGGCGCGGCTGTTCGACGATCACTTCCGCGGCAAGGACTACCCGGTCGAACTGTTCGCGCTCGCGGTCGCGGCCGACAGCGCCGGAAGACTCGGCATGCACGACAGCGGTCTGCTGGTGTTCCGCGAGACGAAGCAGCGGCTCGACCGGTTGCGCGCGGCCTGTGCGACGGTCGACGCCGCGGCGCTACGGGCTCGTCATGGCGACGATCTCGAGGCGTTCCGCGCCGCGTTGCACCAGGAACGGGCGCGCGCCATCGCCGCCGATCACGAAGCCATCACCGCGGGGGCAGACGAAGCTCGACCGTAGCCGTCTCGCCGGCGACGACCTCGACCTCGACGTCCGGACCGGAACCCGCGGGCCCGCCGCCATTGAGCGAGATCTCTCGCGCGTGCAGCACGTAGCGACCGGTGGGCAACGCATCGATGCGGAACGCGCCGCCCATCGCCGGCGTCGGCTGCCCGTCTTCGCCGTCGATCGGGCGATGCGACACGAGCGCCATCTGCACCGCACCGCCATCGCTGGCCACGACCTTGCCGCGGATCGTGCCGGCCGCCGACATCTCGACGCGGCCGATATCGACGGCCTTGCCTTCGTCGACGGTGACGCCCTTGTGTTCGCCGGGTGAGTGCGCCTTGTGGGTGATCCGCACGTCGTAGTCGCCGACCGGCACACCCTCGACCTCGGCCCAGCCATCGGGCCCGGTCTTCGCCCGCTGGGCGCCGATCGTCATCATCGTGCTGTCGCCGGAATCGCTGTCGTTGGTGCTGATGCTGACCATCATCATGCGCACCCGGGTCGGTCCGGCACCCGCGCCATCGCGCCGCGGCCGCACCACCTCGACCTCGGCGTCGGCGATCGGCGCGCCCTTGGACCGGCTCCAGGCCTGCACCCGGATCGTCCCCGTGCGCAGCACGAGGTCCTGGCGCAGCTCGGGCGTATCGGGCGGCACGGTGAGTGTCGTCTCGGCCTTGACGATGTGCTCGATGCGGCCATAGCTGATCCGATAACGACCGGGTTCGACATCCTCGATCTCGAACGAGCCGTCCGCGGCCGTCGTCACCGTTCGTCCCGACCCCATGCCCTGCACGGCCGGAGTCTCTGGGTCATCCTGGCTGAGCTGCACGTTGCAGCCCGAGGCCGGCCCGTCGACACCGGTGACGGTGCCGAACACGCGCGTCAGCACCGGCTTTCTGACCAGGACGATCGTCGTCTCCCCGGCCGTGATCGTGAAGCGTTGCTCCGAGCCGCCGATCGCGGAACCCTCGTCGGTTGACATCACGAACGAAGCCCCGCCGAGCCGGGTCGGCTGCGTCTCCCGGACGAGTTCCGCGAGGTAGCTGCCCGCCGCCAGAGGACCGACCAGCGCCTTGCCCTCGGCGTCGGTCTTGCCGTTCACCGTCGCCGAGTCGTCGCCATTGCGGGCGCGCACGCGATACCGGCTGCCCGGCGCGGGACTGCCATCGGACAGCCTGACGGACAGATCGGCGTAGCCCGGTGTCAGCAGGGTGAGCGTCGCCTCGATCGTGCCATTGGCCAGCAGCGACAACGTCATCGGACGCGCGGCGGCGAAGTCGTCGTGCCGCGCCACGAACCTGGTCGGACCATCCGGCAATCCCGTGATCGTGACGATCCCTTTGTCATCGGTCTCGCCGCTGCCGAGAGCGCCGTCGCCGCCGGCCAGGCGGACCTCGCCGCCATCGTCCTCGATGCGGCGACCTCGCACGCCGACCCC
>JAGQRA010000263.1 GCA_020425885.1 Planctomycetota bacterium
CCTCCTTCCGAGGGACGGTGGGGGAAGGAGCAAGGGGCGGGCCGGGGGTGCCCTCTCAGGCGAGACGAACCCAGCGTCCGCCGTGCAGGCGACGCGCGCCGGCGAGCAGGGCGCCCACACACGCGCCCACGGCGGGCAGCACGAGGCCGATCCAGCCGGCGAGGTAGACGTCCAGACCACGGCAGGCGCCGAACCGCTGGCGGGCCACCTGCTTGGCGGCGACGCAGTCGACCTCGCCGACCGAGCCGAAGCAGCCGACGCAGGCCGACAGGTCATCGAGCAGCGCGGCGTGCGTGAACCCCTGCGCGCCGGTCGCGGCGAGGACGAGCAGCGCGAACGTGAGGACGGTGACGGCGCGAGCGTCGCGGTCGGCGACGATGCGGAAGGCGCGGCGGCCGATGGCGGCAGACGCGACGAGCATCAGGAGCAGCGTGACGAGGGCGGCGTCGCCGGGCATGGGTGCAGGGTAGCGCGGGGGGCGGGCGGTGGGGAGAGGGTGCGGCGGCTGGCGGCCGTGACGGTGGTTTGGCGTCGTGGCTCGTGCACCGTACCCTCTCTTCGTGGAGGCACGCTGATGACCACTGCCAAGCTCACCTCGAAAGGCCAGATCACCCTGCCCGCAGCGATGCGTCGCCGGCTCGGGCTTCGGCCGGGCGACCGCGTGCGCGTCAGCCTTCACGAAGCGGGGATCCTGATCCAGCCCGTCGAGGGCAGATTCGTCGACTCACTGGTCGGACTGGGCCGCGAGTGCTGGGAGGCCGAGGGCGGCGCAACGCGCTACTTGGAGCGCGAGCGGGGCCCCTGGGAGTCACGGGCAAGGACCGACTGACCGACGGGTGGGTGGCGCTCGGCGCTCCGGCTAAGGGCCTCGGGACCTCCACGCGTTCGGCAGCGTCTTGTCATTGCGCGCCAGCGCTACGTTCGAAGCGCCCGATCCAGCAGATCACGCACGCCCAGGTTCGCCGCCCACCGCCGCAAGTAGTCCAGGTCCAATGCTTCACCGTGGACTTCGACCACGCCGACGACGTCGCGCCATTGCCGCTCGGACACCTCGCCGCCGGCTCGGTACCAGGTCAGCTTGTGCAGGATGATGTCCTCGGCCGTGGACATGGAGAACGGGCGTCCACCCGGGACGATCGCCACGTTGGCGCGGCGACGGAAGGACGCTTGCCCGAACGGCGTCCGCTTCAGGACAAAGACATCGATCTTCCACGCGGTCGCGTAGTGCACCAGGTTGAACGAGCTTCGCCTGCGGACCGCCTCGCGCATCATGTCGGCGTCGGCGTAGTAGTCGGCGTCGAGCATCTGGGCCAGACGCTCGACGTGTTCGAACCCCAAGTCTGCGACCAGATCGGCGTCGAGCGTCGTCCGCGGGACACCGAGCACCGAGCTGGCCACCGATCCGCCCACCTGCACGTCGACCCCGAGCTTCTCGAGCGCCTCGACGACCGGCGTCATCGCGCTCAGGAGGTCGTCGTCGATCAACCGCGGCTCTCGAGGCGGGCGCGTACCCGGGCTGCGAGGTCGGCGCCGTAATTGAGCTCGATGAGTCGCAGCCGAATCTCTTGCTCGCTGGCGCCCGGCTGGCGCGCCCGCAGCGCAGCGCGCGCACGCTGCATCGCGGCGGCGCTCATCGCGAACGTCGTCTGCGCCCGCTTCTCGATGCCGAAGCCGCGGAGGATGCGCATCTGTACTCGGTGCGCTTGGAGTTCGGTGTCGCGGGGCACATGGTCGTGCATGCGGTGAGAATGGCCGACGTGCGCGTGTGGCGCAACCGGGGCCGGCGTGGTTCACGGTCCGAGGCGCCTTGGGCGGGCCGCTCCGTCATGGACGCCGCCGGCCGGCCTGAACCCTGAACAGTTGCCAGGCACCGCTCGCGGCCA
>JAGQRA010000264.1 GCA_020425885.1 Planctomycetota bacterium
GCAGCAGCGCCGCCTCGTGTGCCGCCGCCGCCGCCAGACGTCCGCGCGCCACGGCGTCGCGGTTACGGAGATGGTTGCCGAGCAGGATCGAAACCAGTGGCAGCAGCACGATCAGCACGGCGGCGAGCGCGGTGCGCGCCGGATGGCGTCGGGCATAGCGCGCCAGGCGCGCGACGGGCCCCGGCGGGCGGGCCAGGATCGGTCGGCTGCCGAGCGCGTTGCCGAGGTCCTGGGTGAACGCGGCGACCGACTGGTAGCGGTCCTTCGTGTCGCGCGCCATCGCCTGCAGGCAGACGGTGGCGACGTCGGCAGGCACGCGCCGGCACAGGCGACGCAGCGGCTCGAGTTCGCCGTCGAGGATGCGCCGGCGCGTCTCGCTGCCGGTCGGCGACAGGAACGGACTGCGCAGCGCGAGCAGCTCGTAGAGCACGACGCCGAGGGCGTAGACGTCGGTGGTGACCCCGAGGTCGGCGCGGCCTTCGATCTGTTCGGGCGACATGTAGGCCAGCGATCCGAGCGGCGTGCCGCTCTGCGTCAGCGCGGCGTCGCCTTCGGAGCGGGCGAGGCCGAAGTCGACGAGCTGGACGCGGCCATCGAGCGCCATCATGACGTTCGACGGTTTGAGGTCGCGATGCAGCACGCCGCGCTGATGGGCGTGGCTCACGGCACCGGCGAGCTGCAGGACGATGTCGCCGATGACCTGCCACCACGAGCCGGCGTACGGCAGCGGCGCCGGCAGCTCGCGACCGGTGCAGCGCCGCAGCGCAGTCGCCAGCGATTCGCCGTCGAGCCGTTCGGGTGCGTTGCCGGCGAGCTCGGTCAGCACGGCCGCGAGCGACGCGCCCTCGACGTACTCCATGGCGAAGTAGGGCATGCCGTCGAGTTCGCCAGTGGCGTGGACCGGCACGATACCGGGATGCTGCAGCCGGGCGATCGCCTCGGCCTCGCGGCGGAAGCGCGCGCGGCTGCCGGCGAACAGCAGCAGCTCGGGACGGACCAGCTTGACCGCGACCTGCCGCTGCAGCGAGATCTGCTCGGCCAGGAACACGACGCCCATGCCGCCGCCACCGAGCCGCCGCAGCAGTCGGAAATCGCCGAGCCGTTCGGGCATCTCGCCGTCGTCGCCCTCGACCATCTGCTCGCGCTGCAGGAAGGCGATACCGCGCCGCAGCTCGCCGGCGTGCTCGGGGTGGGCGCGGCAGAGTTCGTCGACCACGGCGCTGCCCTCGAGCTCCATGCGCAGCACGCACTCCTCGAGCAACGCGACCACCGGCGGATCGGCTCTGGCGTCGTCGGGCACGGGCATGGTCACGGCGGTCGGGACGGTCGGGGCGGTCGGGGCCGGGGGGATCATAGCCCGCTCAGGCGGGATCGCGGAGCTGCCGCAGCAGCGCGATCAGGGTCGGGTCGGACTCGCGGCCGGCCAGCATCTCGAGCGCACCGCGTGCCGCCGCGTCGGTCTCGGCGCGGGTGCCGAGCGCGGTGATGGCGGCGCGGCGGACCTCGACGTCGACGTCGGCCGCGGCCCGGTCGGCGAGCATCGCGGTGGCCCACGATTCGAGGCTTTCGCCGATGAGCTCGACCGCGTAGCGGCGGACGTCGGCGTCGGCGTCGGTGGTCGCGGCGTTGCCGAGGATCTCGTGTGCGGCCGGCAGATCGACGCGGCGCACCATCGTCAGGCCGCGCTGCCGTTCGGCGGCGTCAGGCGACTGCAACAGGCGCTGGGCCAGCGGCAGCACGGCGCCGTCGCCGCAATTGCCGAGCGCCTCGCTCCACAGCGTCGACGCGCCGCTCTGTCGGGCCAGGCCCTCGTGCTGCATCAGGGTCGCGGCGACGCTGCCTCCGCCGCAGCCGTGCGCACCGGCGGCCGCGAACGCACCGAGCGCCAGCATCGCGCTGCCGTCGAGGTCGGTCATGCGGGCGCAATCCTGCAGGCTCTGCTGCACGCGGCCGACGAGCTCGGCGGTCGGGTGCGCGACCTGGAACATCGACTCGACCGCGGCGGTGCGCAGTTCATCTGACATGCGGAAGTCGCCGAACACGTCGCCGAGGGCGTGCTGGGCGCTGGCGTGTCCGGCCATGCCGAGCGCCGACAGCAGGCCCGCCGCGAGCCGGTCGCCGACGTCGCCGCGCTGCACCATCGCCGCGATGCGCGCCGCCAGCGCGGGGTCGCGCTCGAGCAGCTTCTGCACGCACCACAGCAGTTCGAAGTAGTCGTTGCCGTCGCCCTTGCCGTTGGCCAGCAGGGCGTCCATCTGGCGCACCAGCGTGGCCAGGTCGCGGCCGGCGATGCGCCGGTCCCAATCCGCCTCGATCTGCGCCGAGGCCGTGGTCGAGGTCTCGTCTTCGCCGCTGACCTCGGCCCACGGGCCGGACCAGTCGGCCGGCACCGCGACCCGACTCATGGTGCGCAGCGTGATGGCACCGCGCACCTGTGAGGCGAAGCGCATGCCGGCGCAGTCGGTCATCGTCCAGGCGAGCTGCTCGGCGACGGTGGCATCGGTGAGCCAACCGGCGGCGGCCGCGAATCGGGCGGTGGCCTCGCCGCCGAGCTCGACGTCGGCGAGCGCCGCGGTGCGGGCGCCGTGCGGCACGAAGCGGGAACGTCGGCGTTCGATGCGGAGCTCGCCATCGCCGTCATCGAGGCGGCGGTAGGTGAAGCCGTGACTTCCCATCGCGTCGCGGCCGTCGACCTGCCAGCTGCTGCCATCGTCGAGGCGGAATGAGAAGGTCGTCCACAGCGCGCGCGCCCAGTTGCGTTGATCGGAGCTCAGCGACTCGTGGAAGCGCATGCCTAGCGCCTTGCCGGTGCGGTCCATGCGGATCAGGAAGCGCTGCGCCATCGCCGTGCGCATGCCCTGCTGCCAACCCGCGGTGGCACCCTGTTCGTCGCCGCGCACGGCGAGGCGGAGGTCGGGCAGGGCGCAGTCGACGAGCAGCTCGTGGCCGCGCCGGTCGAGCACGGTGACGAGCATGGTCGCCGTGGCGTGGCTCGCGAACGGACGGGTCTCGTCCTTGCCCTTGACTGACACCGACATGTCGAGCCCGAGGTCGTAGTGCAGGCGCGTGCCCGGCGCCGCTCCGTACCAGTCGGGCGCCATGGCGACCGACTCACGAACCGGAGTCGCGCCGTGGTCCTTGCCGGCATCGGCGATGAGTTCGATCGGCGCCGGCTGCGCGGGTGCGGCCGGCGCGGCGTCGGACGGCAGGCACAACGCGGTGGCGGCGATCAGGACGGCGGCGGTCGCCGCGACGATCAGGTTCTTCGTCGAGTTCATGGTTCGTTCTCGGTTGCGACGACTCTCGGTTGACAGGTGCTCGGGTCTCACTGCATGAAGGGCGACCGCAGGTGGGTGCCGTAGGACCGGTCGACGACGGTGATCTCGCCGTAGATCCAGAACGCCTCGGCGAACACCTTGAGCAGCAGCCGCACCGGCGTGAACTCGTAGGTCAGGGACCGCGTGCTCAGCGAGTTGCGGAAGGCGCCGAGATAGCCGTCGAACTTCTGTCGGCCGAGCTGCAGATCGACGCGGACCCCGGCCTGGAAACCGGAGACGCCGATGCCGGCGCTGGCCCAGGCATAGGCATAGGTCTCGGTGAAGCCGCTGAGCGCGCAGCTCTGGCTGTTGACCCAGTCGATGAAGTCCATGCTCATGCGGCCCGTGAAGCCGATGTTGCCCTGCACCGTGACCGGCACGAACACGACCCAGAACGTCTGCGACGGGTTGTTCGGGAACAGGTTCAGGGTGTGGTCGAAGCTCTTGTGCTGGTTGCCGGCGGCGGTGCCGCTGCGGAACGTGATGCCGAGGCGCTTGTAGCTGTAGGAGCCGGAGTAGCTGGTGTCGGTGCGGACCGCGGTCACGGCCAGACGATGCATCTCGGCGTTGACACCGAGGAAGTGCAACGGCGCGTAGGTGGCGGTGTCGACGCGGCGTTGGCCGCCGGTGTTCTTGGTGCGGGCCCAGCCGACGAAGTCGAGGCCGACCGTCGAGTTGCCGAGGCGATAGACGTCGCTGCGGCCGATCTCGCCGACCTGCGCGGCGGCGGCAGGAGCGAGCAGCAGGCCGGCGAGGGTGCCGAGGGCGAGGCTGAGGGAGAGCTTGCGGATGGAGAGGTTCATGGCGTTTCCTTGTTCTGGCGCGGAGGTTTCGAAGGAGCCCGGCGGCCGGCGCCGGCGACCGTGGGCTCGTCGGTCATGCCCTCTCCAAAGGCAGCCCGCGGCGGCCGCTACAGACCGGTCCGAAGTTTCTTGCAGCGACCCGGCTGCAGCCGTCGCGATACCGGTGCCAGCGCTACTTCCCGGCCAGGTGCGCGAGCCGGGCCATGGCCCGCGCGAGCAGGACGCGCGAGTGCGACTCGGTGATGCCGAGCCGGGCGGCGACCTCGGCGTGGCCGAGGTAGTCGAAGTGGCACCACTGCAGGATCTGCCGGTCGCGCTCGGTCATCGCCGCCATCGCCATCGCCAACTGGTCGTTGTCCTCGCGTCGCATCGCGTGCCCCGACGGGCTCGTCTGCGACCGGGCGAGATCGACGACGCCTGCTTCGCCCGGATCGACATCGCGCAGGCCGTCGCGCTTGTCGGCGCGGTAGTGGCGGTGACGGTTCTGCAGCTTGTGCAGCGCCGCCTGGTAGAGCCACTTCTGGAACGCGGCCGGGCCCCGGTATTCGACGCGTTCGTCGCGCAACCGCATCAGCACCTCACGGCAGACCGATTGCGCCAGGTCCGCCGCCGACTCGTTGCGCCGCACGAGGGCGCCGGCGTTGCGCGCGAGGTGCCGCTCGAGACCGGGCAGGAAACGGACGAGCAGGGCCTCGACGGCGGTGGCATCGCCGGTACCGGCGGCGGTCACGGTCTGCTCGAGGTCGAAGGCCACGGGGCAATGGTAGCGCGTCGGCGGATGGTTGCGGTGCCCATCGTCGGCGCCGCGCCGGTGTCGCCGTCGACTTGGCGTTGGCGGGCAGGTGGTAGCGTGCCTCGCCACACTCGACGCGGTTCGCGGTCGCGAGAGCTGTCCAAAACAACGCGTTGTTTCTCAATGCTGGTGACAGAGACAACGGGTTGTTTTCACCGGCAACCGGTGCCTGTTCGCCGCAAGTCAATTCGTCACGGGGGAGGTGAAGCACATGGCGAGACCGGCCGACCATGCTGGCGGTGAAGTCGGCATTCGGCGGTCGCAGCCTGCCGCCACCGCTCACCGTGGCGTCGTCAACCGGCGGAAGTTGCGCCCGCCGATCGCCAGCCCGAGGCCGAACACGGCGAGGCCCGCGAGCCAGGTGCCGGCGATCACCCACGGCGTCCAGCGCTGCACGAGCTCCGGGCTCAGGTCGTTGTCGTGGGCCCAACTCGACAGCTCCATCCACAGGTAGAACGCCGGCGACATCAACAGCTCGAACACCGTGATCAGCAGCAGCGAGGCGAAGAAGTTGCGGCCACCTTGCGCCAGCTGTCGGCCCTCGTCGGGGCGCACCAGCCACGGCGTCGTGCCGATCAGCGCCAGCGCTCCGAGCGCGATCAAGATGCCCGGCAACGCGAGCGCACCGAACAGCATCAGGGTCCGCGGCGAGGCGCCGGTCGCATGCGAGCTGACGGCGGCGACGAGCAGCAGCGGCCACAGCAGCAGGATGCCGACCGCCTCGAGCTTGCCGCGCAGGATCGCGCGCGGCGAAGCCGGTGCGCTCTGGTAGAGCGTCCACTGGTTGGCGTCCCAGATCACGAGCCGGCCCATGTGCGGATAGAGCACGAGCAGGGTGGCGAGGAACCACTGCGCCAGCATCGCGCCGAGGTGACGCAGCGGCAGCGGCAGGCGGTAGTCGCCGAGCACTGGACCGACCATCACCTGCTTGTCGACCAGCACGAAGACGAGGAAGGCGAAGATCAGGAAGCTGATCAGGGCGCCGGGCTGCTGCAGCAGCTGGGCGATCTCCTTGCGGCGGAAGGTGGCGGCGATGCCGTTCGGCCACGACGAGCGGCGGCGACGCAACGGCGGTTCGGCGAGCAGGTGGGCCTGCAGGGCGCCGGCGTGCAGGCGGGCGCCGAGCCAGAACAACGTCGCGGCGAACAGCAGCCACCAGATGCAGGAGCGCAGCGCCACGAGAGCGAAGGTGCCGTTGGCGATGGCGGTGAGCAGCTGGGCGCCGGCATCGACGGTCCACGGCAGCGACTCCGGCGCGCCGACGGTATCGAGGATGCGGTCGGCGTGTTCGCCGCCGGTGAACAGCACCAGCAGCAGCCAGGTCGAGAAGCCGACGGTCGCGGCGGCGCCGAGCGCGGTCAGCAGCAGTCGCATCACGCGGCCGGCGAACAGCCGGATCAGGACGATCTGCACGACCAGCAGGGTCGCCATCAGCGGCACCGTCGCGGTCACGATCGCGAACGGTACCGCGACGAAGGCCGTCCAGGTCGCGGTGGTCTGGCTCAACACCGCGAACACGAACGGCAGCGACAACGCCGTGGCCCAGACGACGGCGAGGAAGCCGGAGCGCAGCAGGATCTGGATCGGGCCACGGAAGGCGGCGATCGGCGCGCTCTGCCACAGCGGTAGCTCCGGGCTGTCGAACAGCTGGCGCTGCGCCACCGACAGGCCGAGCCAGGTCGCGGCGACCGGGCACGGCATCAGCCCGATGCCGAGCATGCCGGGCAGCGAGGCGGCGCCGCGGCTGTGCGCCATCCGCAGCAGCGCCGGATGCGTGAGCAGGTGGTCTGCGATCCACCAGGACAGGAACGCGAGCAGCCCGAGCCCGAACAGGGCGTGCAGCAGCAGGCGACGGCCGACCGCGTCGAGCGGCAGGTTGGCCAGCGAACGCAGGTCAGCGCGCAGCAGGCTCATCGTCAGGATCGGCGGCGGCGGCCGTCGCGCCCGCGTGCGTGCCGCCGCGCGCATCGCCCGCAGCCGCGGCGGTGATCTTCAGGAAGACGTCCTCGAACGAACCGCCGCCGTGCGCGGCGATCAGCTCGGCCGGCGTGCCTTCGCAGCGCAGCCTGCCGTCGGCGAGGATGCCGATGCGGTCGCAGATCTCGGCGGCGACGTCGAGCACGTGCGTGCTGAGCAGGATCGTCGTGCCGAGGCGGCTCTGTTCGAGCAGCAGGTCCTTGAAGCGGCGCGTGCTCAGCGGATCGAGGCCGGTCGTCGGCTCGTCGAGCAGCAGCACCCGCGGTGCGGTCGTCAGCACCGCGGCGATGTGGACCTTCTTGCGCATGCCGTGCGAGTAACCCTTGCACAGCTGGTCGGCGCTGGCGGTGAGACCGAGCAGGTCGAACAGCCGTTCGCAGCGTTGGTCGCGCGTGCGCCGATCGATCCGCCACAGGCTCGCCACCAGGGCCACGTATTGGCGGCCGGTGAGGTAGTCGTAGAGCGGCGGGGTGTCGGGCACGAGGCCGGTGATCTGCTTGATGCGGGTGGCGCCATCGTCGTGGCCGAGACCGGCGATGCGGAGCCGGCCCGCGCTCGGCCGCAGCACGCCGGTCAGCATGCGGATCGTCGTCGTCTTGCCGGCGCCGTTCTGGCCGAGGAAGCCGTAGAGCTCGCCGGCGGCGATCCGCAGCGACAGATCGCGCACCGCCCAGTTGCTGCCGAACTGGCGACCGAGCCCCGAGGTCTCGATCATGGCCGGCGGCGCGATGGGGGAGTCCGCGGTCATGCGAGGTCGTCGAATAGCGCCGTCACCGGCACGTGGTCGCTCGGGCTCTTCGCCAGGCGCAGGTCCTTGTGCACGATGACCTCGCGGCAGCGCGCGGTCAGCGGCGCCGTGGTCAGCACGTAGTCGATACGCAGGCCGTCGTCGACGAAGGCCGCGCCGGCGCGGTAGTGCCACCAGGTGAAGATGCCGGCCTCGTCGCGGTGCAGCCGCAGCGCGTCGTCGAGGCCGAAGGCCATGACCTGGCGCATCGCCTGACGCTCGGCATCCGAGCAGTGGATCCTGCCGCGCCACCATTCGGGGTCGTGAACATCGCGGTCGTCGAGCGTGATGTTGAAGTCGCCGACCACGACCAGCGGCCGGTCGGCGGCGTAGCGGCCGTCGAGGAAGGCGCGCAGCCGCCGCAGCCAGTCGAGCTTGAACGCGTACTTGTCGGTGCCGAGGTCCTGGCCGTTGGGCACGTAGAGGTCGAGCACGTCGATGCCGGCGACGGTGGCGCCGAGGACACGACGCTCGGCGTCGGCGTCGTCATCGGGCAGGCCACGGAACGGGTGCTCGATGGCGTGGCGCGCCAGGATGGCGACGCCGTTGTAGCCCTTCTGGCCGAAGAAGGTGACGTCGTAGCCTTCGTCCTCGAGCGCATCGCGCGGGAACAGCTCGTCCTGCACCTTCGTCTCCTGCAGGCACAGCACGTCGGGCTCCTCGTCGCGCAGGAAGTCGGTGACGTGGGTCAGCCGCGCGCGCAGCCCGTTGCAGTTCCAGGTCGTGATCTTCATGCGCCGTGGCATTCAAGCATCAGCCCGGCCCATGAAAAGGGCGAGCACCGGCGAAACTCCGCCGGCTCGCAGCTTGCCCTTGCCCGTCGCGCTGGCGCGGCGTTTCATGCGGGCGATGTCCAAGGTCCTGGTCGCCGCGTTCCTCCTCTTCCTGCTGGCCGGTTGCGTCGCGCCGGCGCGGATCATCGCCACGGCGACAGACTCGGTGGCCACGATCGAAGGCGTCGCGGCCGACCTCGCCGGCGCCGACGTCGTCGCGCTCGGCGAGCTGCACGGCGTGCAGGCGGTGCACCGGACCCACCATCAGCTGGTCGAGGCGTTGCACGCGTTGCGGCCGAACATGGTGATCGCCATGGAGATGTTCGAGCGCGATGTCCAGACCAGCCTGCTGCAGTATCTGACGGGCGCGATCAGCGAGGCCGAGTTCCTCGCGGCGTCGCGGCCGTGGCAGCGCTACGCGCGCGACTACCGGCCGATCATCGAGTTCGCGCGCCTGCACCACATCACCGTGCTGGCTGCGAATGCACCCCGGGAGCTGGCCATCGAGGCCAAGAACCTCGGCGTCGAGAGGGTGCTGGGCAGCCCGTATCTGGCGCGGTCGACGACGGCGCCGGAGGATCCGTACTGGGACGCGTTCGTCGACTCGATGAAGGGGCATGCGGGCCTCGACGGCGTCGGCGCGATGCAGCGCTTCTATGCCGCGCAGTGCCTCAAGGACGACACCATGGCGGAATCGATCGTCGACTACCTGCGGCAGCATTCGGGCAACCCGCCGCTGGTGGTACTGATCTGCGGTCGGCTGCACAGCGATCACGGCCGTGGCACCGTGCAGCGCATCAGGTCGCGCCTGCCCGGAGTCGACGTGCGCGTGGTGTCGGCCGAGCTCGTCGAGGACCTGGCCAGCAACTCCTACAGCACGACACGTGACGTCGCGGACTACGTCATCGTCACCCCCGACCCCGAGGGGCACGGGCCTCAGGCCGAGATCACGCTGACGCGGCCCGAGGCGATGGGCCCCGGCGCCGATGGGCCCGCGGCCGCGAAGTCGGAATCAGCCGGTGGCCCGCCGCCGCGGGCGCCGGGTGCGGATCAGGAGGAGCGCCCCGCACTCGGCATCACTCCCGACTACGGCCGCGGCGAGGCGGGTCTCTGCGTCGGTGACGTTCGACCCGGCGGGCCGGCGGAAGCGGCTGGCC
>JAGQRA010000265.1 GCA_020425885.1 Planctomycetota bacterium
AGCTCGAAGCCCGGGTCCAACAACGGACCGCCGAGCTGGCGAGCACCGTCGGTGCCCTCGAGACCGAGATCGTCGAGCGTCAGCGGGCCGAGGCGCAGCGGCAGCGGCTGCACCTGCAGCTGGTCGAAGCGTCACGGCAGGCAGGTATGGCCGAGCTGGCCAACGGCGTGCTGCACAACGTCGGCAACGTGCTCAACAGCGTGAACGTCGCCGCCAACGTCATCATCGACATCCTGCGTCAGTCGCGCGTCGAGGGATTGCCCAGGGTCGTCGGACTCGTGCGTGAACACGAGCAGGACCTGGCCGAGTTCCTCACCGTTTCGGGGCGCGGGCGCCGGCTCCCCGACTACCTCGATCAGCTCGCCAAGCACCTGATCGCGGAGCGGGAATCACTGCTGGCCGAGACGCTGGACCTCAGCACCTGCATCCAGCACATGAAGGAGATCGTGCATCGGCAGCAGGCCTACGCCAGCGTCTCGGGCGCGACGGTGGCGGTGACCTTCGGCGAGATCGTGGCCGAGGTACTGCGCATGCAGGAGTCGGCGATCGAGCGCCACGGGGTCGAGGTGGCGCTGCGGATCGAATGCGACGAAAGGGTCGAGATCGATCGGTCGCGTGTCATCCAGATCCTCGTCAACCTCGTCAAGAACGCGACCCAGGCCGTGGCCGATCGCGAGGTGGGGACCGGTCGGATCGAGATCTCCGTCGTCAGCCAGGACGGCGCCTGCGCGCGGGTCGAGGTCGTCGACAACGGCGTCGGCATTCCGGCGGCAGATCTGACGCGGATCTTCGGCCACGGCTTCACGACCAAGGTCGACGGTCACGGCTTCGGGCTGCATCACAGCGCCAACGCCGCTACCGAGATGGGCGGTCGACTGTGGGCGGAGAGCGGGGGTTTCGGTCTGGGCTCGAAGTTCGTGCTCGAGCTGCCGCTCTGGACGCCGGCGGAGGTTGGATGATGCTTGATCCGAGTGAGCGATCCGAGGGCATGAACCGGCGCGTGCTCGTCATCGACGACAACGAGGCGATCCACGCCGACTTCCGCAAGATCCTGACGCCGGCACAGCGAGTCTCAGACGACCTGCTGGCGGCCGAGGCGGACCTGTTCGGCGAAGAGCCGGACGCTCGCGTGCGGACCGAGTTCGAAGTGGT
This sequence comes from Planctomycetota bacterium, assembly GCA_020425885.1. The sequence continues at coordinate 1,153 of JAGQRA010000265.1, forward strand.
CGCCGCCAGTCAGGGCCGCGAAGGACTCGAGAAGGTCGTCGAGGCCGCGCGTGCGGGGCGGCCGTTCGCGATGGCCTTCGTCGACATGCGCATGCCGCCGGGGTGGGACGGGCTCGAGACCATCGAGAACATCTGGCGGGAATGCCCCGAGACCGAGATCGTGATCTGCACGGCATTCAGCGACTACTCGTGGGAGGAGACCAGGAAGCGCCTGGGCGAGACGGATCGGCTGCTGATCGTGAAGAAGCCCTTCGATCATGCCGAGGTGCTGCAGGCGGCGTGTGCCCTGACCCACAAGTGGAACCTCCAGCAGCAGTCGGCGCGGACGCTCGATCAACTGTCCTGCATGGTGCGCGAGCGTACGCGGATGCTCGAACGGACCCGCGACGACTTGCTCGTCGCCAACAGCAACCTGACCGAGGCGAGGGACGCCGCCGAGTCGGCGAACCGATCGAAGACGCGGTTCCTCGCCAACATCAGCCACGAGCTGCGGACCCCGATGACCGCGATCCTCGGCTACGCCGAGGAGCTCGAGGGCCGCTATCGCTGCGATCTGGTGCGGTCGTTCGAGTGCGAGGCGTTCACCGCCATCCGTCGCACCGCCGAGCACCTGGTCGGGCTCATCGGCGATCTGCTCGATACCGCGCGACTCGAGGCCGGGGAGCTCGTGATCGACCGGGTCGCCTGCGCCCCGGCCGAGCTGCTGCGCGAGGTCGATGCGATGCTCGGCCCGAAGGCCCGGGCCAAGGGTCTCGACTTCGACATCCGCTGCGCCACGCCGATCCCGGCCACGATCGAGACCGATCCGCTCCGGTTGCGTCAGATCCTCGTCAACCTCGCCGACAACGCCATCAAGTTCACCGCGAACGGCAGCGTTTTGGTCCTGGTCTCGTTCGACCGCGAGGTCGGGTCGCGATTGACCGTCGAGGTGGTCGACACCGGCATCGGCATGTCGGCCGACGAGCGCCGGCGCATCATGGACATGTTCGAGCAGGCCGACGTCTCGAGCACGCGTCGATTCGGCGGCGCCGGGCTCGGGCTGCCGCTGGCAAATCGGCTGGCCGAACTGCTCGGTGGCCGGATCGAGATCGACAGCGAGGTCGGGCGCGGCTCGCGGCTGGTCCTGACCCTCGACTCCGTCTGCGGCGACGGCGCCGAGCTGATCACGGTCGACCAGGCCGACAAGGAGCCGGCTGCCCGCGCCGCGCCGGTCCTGGCCGCCATCCCGGATGGTGCGCGCGTGCTGCTGGTCGAGGACGGTCCTGACAACCAGCGCTTGATCGCCTACCTGCTCAGGAAGGCCGGGTGCGTCGTCGAGATCGCCGAGAACGGGGTCGAGTGTCTGGACCGGATGGCCGGTGGTGAGCCGTTCGATCTCGTGTTGATGGACATGCAGATGCCGGTGATGGGCGGCGTCGAAGCGACGATCGAGCTGCGTCGGCGGGGAACCGTCGTTCCGATCGTGGCGCTGACCGCCAACGCCATGCCGGCCGACGAGGAGCAGTGCATGCAGGCGGGGTGCAGGGCGTTCCTGACCAAGCCCATCGATCGCCAGCGTCTGATGGCGGTCGTCGCCGCAGAAGTCGCCCGTCATCGGGCGCAGGCATGAACCGGCACCGGCGGTGCCATGCTGGCGCTGGCTCGCCGCGCTAGTGCGGTGGTGGCTCGCCGCGCCGGCAGGCCTCGAGCCGCCGTCGCAGCTCGCGCTGTTCCGGGTCGGAGGCGGGTCGCTGCAGCGCGATCTCGAGCGCCGCCGCCGCCGCCGCGTGATCGCCGCGTTGCCAGTGCAGCCAGGCCGTCGTCGCCGGCAGCAGGAAGTAGTTCGCCAGCGACTTCTCGTGGTCGAGCGCGGCCGTGATCCGGAGACCGGCCTCGATGCCATGGACCTTGCTGACGGCGACGGCGCGATTGAGCTTCACGATCGGTGTCGGAGACAGCAGCAGCAGCCGATCGTACTCGGCCAGGATCCGCGACCAGTCGGTCCGGTCGTAGCTCGGCGCGACGGTGTGGAGCGATGCGATCGCGGCTTCGCAGTGGTACGGTGACAGCTCCTCGCCGGCGATCGATTGCCGGAAGTGATCGAAGCCGTGGGCGATCCACGACTGGTTCCACGATCCGCGATCCTGCTCGGCCAGCGTGAGCAGCTCCCCCGAGTCGTCGAGGCGTGCCGGCAACCTGGCGCCGAGCAGCAGCATCAACGCGAACAGGGCGTGGGTCGAAGGCCCGGCCGTCTGCGGCTGATCGAGCAACAGGCTGCACAGGCGCAGCGCCTCGTGCACGAGGTCTTCGCGGACCAGCTCGGTGCCGAGGTGCGCGCGGTAGCCTTCGTTGAACAGCAGGTAGATGACCTGCAGCACGAGATCGAGGCGGGTCGGCAGCTGCTCGGCGGGGGGCATCGCGAAGGCGATGGCGTCTTCGCGCAGTCGCGCCTTGGCCCGCACCAGCCGCTGCGCGATCGTCGCCTCCTTCTGCAGCAGCGCCGCCGCGATCGCCGGCACGCCGAAGCCGCAGACCGTCTTCAGGATCAGGGGGACGCGGGCATCGGCCGGTACGGCCGGGTGGCTGCAGAGGAACAGCATCCGCAGGGTTTCGTCGGCGAGGTGCTCCAGTTCATCGGGGGTGGTCGGTTCGTGGCCGAGCCTGGCCCAATGCTGCAGTTCGCCCTCGACGCGGTCGGCGATCTTCTGTCGCCTGAGGCTGTCGAGGGCGAGGTTGCGCGCGACCCGGAACACCCACGCCTCGGGATTGTCCGGGACGCCTTCGGCCGGCCACGACCGCAGCGCCCGCGCCAGGGCCTCCTGCACGACGTCCTCGACGAGGTCCAGTCGACCCGGCCCGAGGACCCGGCAGAGCCCCGAGACCATGCGGCCATAGCGGTGACGGAACAGATCGTCGACGAGACTCGGCAGATCGGGCGGCACGGTGGCGTGCTATTCCTCGGGACCGCCCATGAAGTCGAGCTCACGAATCTCGATGCTGCCGAAGCGGAAGTTCGGGTGGCCTGCGCAGAGCTCCACGGCCTGGTCATAGCTGTCCGCCTTGACGATGTAGATGCCGCCGACGACCTCCTTGGTCTCGACATAGGGGCCGTCCTTCTGTTCGACCTTGCCGCCGTTCGGTTGCATCACGACGCCGCCCTGGTCGGTCAGCTTGCG
>JAGQRA010000266.1 GCA_020425885.1 Planctomycetota bacterium
ATCATCCCCGCATGGGCCTTCGTGTCGTCGTTGAACATCTTGACGAACTGCCCGATGTTGATCCCGTGCTGACCCAGAGCCGGGCCGACGGGAGGAGCGGGAGTCGCCTGCCCACCGGGGCACTGCAACTTGACGAGCGCGGTAACTTCTTTGGCCATACCTGTCTCTCAGCGGTTCTGGCGGATGACCGACGAGGTCACCCTCCCACTACAAGAGTTCTCTCTCGCGGCATCGGCCGCGGGATGAGGGCCGAAGAGTGAAGCAAACCTGCGGCCTCGAGTCAACGGACAAGTGACACATTCTCTTCGCTCGTTGGACTCTTCGCTCGTTGGACCTTCTCTCGTCGCGCGTTCCTGCTGCCCCCGGGCTTCCGGCGTTCGACAGGGAATCGGCAGGGGCACCGAACACGCGGTCGGGAAGGCTTGGCTCGAACAGCCTTGCTGAGGGGCCGCTCATCGACACCGAACGCGCCGCCCGGAATACCCGAGGCCAGAATACCCGAGGTCAGAATACCCGAGGTCAGAATACCCAGGGTCAGAATACCCAGGGTCAGATCGGCTCGACTTCCCAGTAGCCCAGGCTGAGCGGCGTCGGGCGCCCGAAGAAGTTCACCGACACGTCGAGCGTGCCCTTCTCGGTGTGGACTTCCTCGACCACGGCATCGGTGTTCTCGAAGGCGCCGGTCTTGATCTTGACGCGATCGCCCTTCTGGAAGGAGACGGCCACCTTGGGCTTCTCCTTGCTGGCATCCATCGTCGCCAACACCTTCTCGACGTCCTCGGTGCGCGCTGGAGTCGGCTGCGCGTGGCCGCCGACGAAGTCGCCGAACCCCGGCGTCTCGCGCAGCACGAACCAGACGTGGTCGCTGAGGTCCACCTGCACCATCAGGTAGCCCGGATAGAGCTTGCGGCGCTTGACGATTTTCTTGCCACCGCGGTGGTCGGCGATGGTCTCGGTCGGCACCACGAGCTGCGGCACCAGTTCCTCGATGCCCGCCTGCTTCAGGCGGCGCACCATGGTCTCCCGGATGCGATCTTCACGCCCGACCTGGACGCGCAGAAAGTACCACTCGAGTGCCATCAGCCCTTCACTCCCCCTCCACCGAGGAGGATCATGTTCATGCCCTGGGTCAGCAACAGGTCGGCCGCGGTCAGGAAGAGAAACAGGACGACCACCATGCCGGTCACGGCCATCGTGCCCTGCACGACCTCGCCCCAGCCGGGCCACGTCACCTTCGACATCTCGGTCTCGGTGTCGATCAGCAGATCGGCGAGCTTGTGCTGGTTGAGGATGCGGCTCAGCACGAACAGCAGGCCGCAATACAGCGCGATGACGATCAGCGTCCCGATGGTCAGCTTCTGCAGCAACGGGAAGGACTCGACGAGGACGCTGTCGGAGGCCCCCATCCAACGCACGACCATGTCCTTCAGGCCGCCGCCGTTGAAGAAGCCGTAGCCGAACAGCAAGGCCAGCGACCAGAATGCGATCATGCGGGCGTAGCGCCCCTGGTTCTTGCGATAACTCACGGCTTGGTCCGGTGGATGTCTGTCGGGTTCTGGAGGATTGTGGCAGGGCAGGAAGGACTCGAACCCTCAACCGTTCGATTTGGAATCGAATGCACTACCAATTGTGCTACTGCCCTACGCGATGTCTTGCTGCCGGGCCGTAGGACGGCCCGGGGTTCCTGTCGAGAGGGGAAATCCCGACAGGGTCCGGCGATGGCGGCCTACTCGATGATCTTGGTGACGCGACCGGCGCCGACCGTCCGACCACCTTCACGGATGGCGAAGCGCATGTGCTCCTCCATCGCGATCGGGGTGATCAGTTCGACCTCG
>JAGQRA010000267.1 GCA_020425885.1 Planctomycetota bacterium
CCCGCGACCTCCGCCTCTCCCGCCACCGCCGATTCCTCCCAGAGCCAGCTCCACGTTCGGTTTGCGCCGAGCCCCACCGGCTACCTCCACGTCGGCGGCGCCCGCACCGCGCTCTTCAACTGGCTGCTCGCGCGCCAGCAGGGCGGCAAGTTCTCGCTCCGCATTGAGGACACCGACGCCGAGCGCTCCACCGAGGAAGCGGTCGAGCAGATCCTCGACGCGCTCCGCTGGCTCGGCCTCGACTGGGACGGCGAGCCGGTGCTGCAGAGCGAACGGCTCGATCGCTACCGGCAGGCGATCGACCGCCTCGCCGCCGCCGGCCGGGTCTATCCCTGCATCTGCACGCGCAAGGAGGTCGACGAGGCGGCCTCGGCGCCGCACGAAAGCATCGACGACGGTCCGGTCTATCCCGGCACCTGTCGCGGCCGCTTCGCCGACGTCGCCGAGGCACGGGCGGCGACCGGACGCGAGCCGGCGTTGCGCTTCCGCGTCGACACCGATGCGGTGCCGTTCGACGACGGCTGCCGCGGCGCGCAGGCCGGTCGTATCGCCGGCGACTTCGTCGTGCAGAAGCGCGACGGCGGCCCGGCCTACCAGCTCGCCGTCGTCACCGACGACGCCGCGCAGGGGGTCACCGAGGTCGTTCGCGGCGACGATCTGCTGCCGAGCACGCCGCGCCAGCTGCTGTTGTATCGCGCGCTCGGTCTCGACGAACCGCGTTTCCACCACGTGCCGCTGGTCGTCGGCGGCGACGGTCTGCGGCTCGCCAAGCGCCACGGCGACACCTCGCTGCGTTGGTTCCGCGAACGGGGCGTCAGCGCCGACGCGGTCGTCGGCCACCTCGCCTTCCTGTGCGGTATGCGCGAACGCGGCAGCCGCAGCATGCCTCGTGACCTGCTGCCGGGTTTCGACCTGCGGCGGCTGCCGCGCGATCCGGTTCGCGGGGACGAGCACGGGCTGGTGGGGTGATCGTCGGTGCGATCACCATCCATCACCCGTGATCCGCCGAGCTGCTCGGTTCGTACCTGCCGACCGGCAACTCGAACGCCAGGTTGTCGTTGCCGCGCGGGTCATCGTTCGCTGCCGTCACGAACCACAACTTCTCGCGACCAGGATCGGAAGCGGGGAGCTCGGGCACCGCTGGCAGTTCGATCTCGAACTCGACCGGTGTGGGCCGCCCGCCGGCATCCCAGCGTGCGCGCCAGGTCTCGTACCACGTGGTGCGGGCATGATCACCGGCCCCGACGACATGGCACTCGACGCAGCGCAGATGAATCGCCCTGACACGGAACGGTCCCCGCTCGCACACCAGGCGTACTCGCGTCGGATTGCCGATCCTGATCGGCAGCTGCGCGGTCACCAGCTCGGCGACGCCGTAACGATGGAACGAACGGCGGTGCGGCAGTGCCTTGCCGATCAGGTAGATCAGCGGCGGCAGACCGAGACCCATCGGGATCCACGCGGTCACATCGGCGACCCCGGAGTCGGCGATCCCGAACGGTGTGGAGAGGACCAGGGCAGCCGCGACGCCGAGCCCCGTCAGCTGGACGTCCGACCAACGCGAACCGATCTGTCGTAGCTGCTCGCCGTTCGGCGTGGGATGGAGCAGTCGCCGCGAGAGGTGGCGCAACCAGAACGCTTCCCAAAGCAGGCCGCCCGACAACAGCAGCCACAGTGCCGTGCCATGCGGGCCGTAGCCGGCGAACATCGCGACGAGGACAGCGCCGAGCGCGAAGGCCCCGAACAGGCGCGCTCCCGGGACGAGCTGCGCCAAGGGGATCCTGGTCGGCAGCGGCGGCTCGGCCACTTCCTGCTGCATGGCAACCGGCCGCAGCACGCCATCGGTCGTGGTGACGTCGGGCAGCGCCACCTGCTGCGCGCGTCGCAGGCGACGGCCCAGCCAGAGGAAGGCAAAGACCGCGGCGGCGAAGACGAACCCGGCGAGGATCATCAACAACAGACCCTGCTGTCGATCCGTGTCGGTCGTATCGGGACCGAAGCGAAGCAGGGCGCCGAGCACGCCGTAGGCGGCGGCGACCGCTGCGAGCAGCAAGAGCGCGAGTTGCAGGATCGCTTGCAGCAGCATGCTCGACTCGCGGTTCCTGCTGTCGTCAGTCCTTGGCGGGCGCGATCGCGGTCGGTGCCGCGATGCCGAACGGCGCGGTCCGCGCGGCGAGCCGCTGCGTCGCCGCGCGCAGCTCGGCCAGGTCGCCGGCCGCGGCCGTTGCCTCGACGTGCGACAGCGCGGTGCGCCAGCTGTCCTCGGCGAACGACCGCAGCGCCGCGGCGTCGTCACCGCGTGCAAGCTGCGCGACGGCGATGAGCGCCTCGGCGAACCGGTCGTGCCACGACGTCGCCTCGAACCCGGGCGCCGCCGCCACCGCTTCCCGTACCGTCGCCAGCAGTTCCTCGGTCGCGGCCTGCGAAGCTGCCGGCAGCATTCGGGCGCGGTTCGAGAGCTCGGTCAACGTGCTGGCCCTGGTCGCGGCGATCGCCGGACTGCCGAGCAACCACGGGCTCGCGGCCCAGCCGGCGACGACCACGGTGAGCGCCGTCGCCAATGCGGCGATCAGGACCCGCCTGCGGTTGCGTTCCTTGCGCGCGCGCTCGGCCTGACGCCGTTCCTCGTCGCGCTGACACTGCTCGGCCACGGTGCGCCAGTGTTCGAGCACGCGCAGCAGTCGCCCGGGAGGCGCGTCGCCGTACTCGCTGGCCTTCGCCGCCGTCTCGAGCCGGTCGAGGGTCTGGCGGGCGAGCCTGAGTCGCTCGCCGGGTTCCTCGGTGGCGTCGAACTCGGTCTCGGCGACGCCGGCCTGTTCGAGTGTCATCTGCAGCTCGACCTCGCGCAGATCGCGCGTGTAGAGCGCCGCGCGTTCGGCCGGCAGATTGAGGGCGAGGAAGTGCAGGTAGTCGCGGCGTTCGGCGAGCACCTGGTGACGCTGGCTGAAGCTGCTGGCGGCGTCGTCCTGCAGCAGGCCGTAGCGCGTGCCGAGTTCGACGTTGCGGCGCACGGCGACGTCGATCGCCTCCTTCTGCCGCTTCGCCTCCTCGAGCCGCGCCTGCAGCCTCTCGGCTTCGACCACCTCCGCCTCGTCGCCCGGGCTCAATCCGGCGACGGCGCGTTCCATGTCGAACAGGCCGGTGGTCCAGTGGCCGCGCGCCATCGCCTGCTCGGCGCCCTGGGCCAGGCGGTCGCGCGTCGCCCGGGCCTGCTCGAACTTGAGCCGCATCGATTCGATGGCGTCGAGCAGGCGGCTGCGCGGCCGTTCGGGTCGATCGACGAGGGCCTCGAGGATGCGGAACGTGTCGAGCCGGCCGAGCGTGACCTGCAGTGGGCGCACGGGCACCGGCACCGCGGCGAGCTGCTTGCCGGCCTTGGCGACCAGCTCCCAGGCCAGATCCGAGGCGTGCATCAGGGCATTGCTGAGCGCGTCGAGCGCCGGTCCCGAGCGCACGTAGAGATGCGGGAACTCCTCGGCCAGGTTGATCAGCGCGACCTGCAGGCTGCGCAGCCCGAGCGGCGCCGTCTGCAGGTCCTCGGTCGTCGGCCGGAAGCTTGTCCTGGTGCATGCCGCGACCAGCTGCAGCAGGGGTTCGAGGGCGCTCTTGTCCCACAGCTGGGCCATGCGTTCGACGTTCGGCGAGGCGCAGGCCATGCGGTCGAGGTAGAAGGCGAGGCGGTGCAGCTGATCGCGACGGCGCGCGGCGGTCGGCGACGAGCCTCCGTACTGCTGCGCCATGGCGTCGATCGCGGCCTCGGCCGCGCGCAGGTCGAACCGTTCTTCGGCCGCGTCGATAGCGGCGGTCGCCGCGTCGAGCTCGATGCGGGCATCGTCGATCTGTTGCAGCAGGCGCTCGAGGAAGGCCCGCGGGTCGCGTTGCAGCAGGCCGACGGTGCGGCGGTCGTGAGCCCCCGGGATCGGGCCGTTGGCCGGCAGTCGACGCAGCGAATCGGCGAGCCCGATGGCATCGTCGAGCCAGCGCGCCGCCAGCTCGAACTGCTCGCCGCGCTGGTGCGCCGCCACCGTTTCGGCGGTCGCGGCCAGCGATTCCCGGGCCGCGGTCGCGACGGCGATGCGCCAGCGCAGCAGCGGCTGGTGGCGCGGAAACCAGCGCAGCGCGCGTCGGACCCGATGGAGTGCGAGCAGCTGGCCGGCCGGGGTCTCGGGCACCGCATCGGGAATCGTCAACAGGTCGGGCACATGGGCCAGCACCCGTCGTTGGCGTTGCGCCAGCCGCCGCATCTGCGAGTAACGCGGCAGATCGCTGACGAACTCGAGCCGTTCGCCGCCGGCGATCCGGGCCAGCAACTGCTCTTCGTGATCGTCACCGAGGCGATGCGCGAGCTTGTCCAGCGTTGCCGCGGCCGCCGTGGCGGTCGGTCGTCGGGCGGGATCGGCTGCCGTGCAGGCGGCGAGGAACTGCTCGAGTTCGCCGTCCTGCGGCAGCCGTGCCTCGTCGGCCCCGCCATCGAGCAGCCAACGCAGGGTCGCGCCGAGGCCGAAGACGTCGAGCGCTGCGGCGGCCGCACAACCTTGCGTTGCCTCGGGAGCCGCGAAGCCGTGGGTCCCGGTCGGGGTCGCACTCGCGCCGGCGTGACCGCTCGCGATCGGTCGGGCATGCTCGAAATCGAGCAGCAGTGTCGTGTCGTCGGTGGCGAGGAGGTTCTGCGGCTTGATGTCGCCGTGGCAGAGGCCGTGCGGCGCGGCCGTCACCTGCTCGGCGTGCAGCCTGGCCAGGGTGTGCGCGACCGGAGCGAGCAGTGCCGCGGCGCGGGCCGCCGGGATCGCGCCTTCCGCGAGGACGATCTGGCCGAGGTCGGTGCCCTCGTGCCACGCGATCCGAATGCACGGCAGATTGGTCTCGGCATCGGTCTCGACGCCGATGTAATCGACCACGCCCGGGCCGGCCGCGGCCTGACCCGACGCCGCTTCCCGCTCCGCATCGGCGAGCGAGCCGCGCTCGAACAGCTTGCACACGACTCGCCGACCGGTGGCGGCATCCGTCGAAACGAACACGGAACGGTCGGGCGAGCAGTGAACGAGCCGGTCGGCGCCAGTGGTGGTGGCGTTTCGGGCCATGAAACGGGATCGGGCAGGAAGCGGTCGGCGCTTCGGAGCAGTCAGGTCTGCCTCGTGGTGCGAAGGCAGGGTGTCGAATGATATCGCCTCGGGCTCGTCATGGCACGGGGCGACGGATTTCCGACAGTGTGCGGGTGGAGTTGTAGACTCATGGCAACAATCCGCCGCATGCCAGTAAGCCTCGAAGTCACCGACCGGTCAGGATCTCGCGAACTCGAGATCGCGGCCGAGTCGTTCTGGATCGGGGGGGCGAGGTCGGGCTGCGAGGTCGTGATCGATGTCCCCGGTGTCTTCGGCCGCCTGATCGAGGTCGCGGCCGACGACCGCGGCCGGCTGCGGGTTCGGGCCGAGCCGGGACTGCCGTTCCCGGTGCGCTGCGCGACGGGCAACGTCGGCGGCCGGTTCGAGAG
>JAGQRA010000268.1 GCA_020425885.1 Planctomycetota bacterium
CCAGGCGTCCTGCACCGCGTCGCGTGCCAGCTCGGGATCGCGGAGGAAGCGGCCGGCGTGGCGCACCAGGGCGCCATGACAGCGATCGACGAGCACCGCGAAGGCATCGCCGTCGCCGCTCTGGGCGCGCAGCACCGCGAGTTCGAGTCCTGGATCGGAAGCGTGCATCCGCTCAGTCGTCGCCCGCGACGGCGTCGGCATTCACGAAATCGCGTGGACGCCGGGTTGGCCCGACGTCACCCCTTGGGTGTTCCCCCGGGCGGCAAGGGTGTCGGCTTCGTGGCAGGTTTCGCCGGCGGCGGCGGCGGCGGCGTCTTGCGCGGCCGTCGCTGCGGCGCCGAGTAGTCCTCGAGATCATCGATCATGGTCCGGACCTCCGCCTCGGACACCTTGTCGCCGCGGCTGCGCCGCATCATCTCGCCGAACCAGGCGCACTCCTCGGGTGAACGCGGGCCGCCGATGTTCTTGCCGTCGGCCTCGGCATTCGACGACACGATCTCCTTGCCGTCGGGATCGAGGATCACCATCCACGGCAGCCCGCCGCCGCGTTCGCCCTTGAGCCGTTCGTTGATCGCCTTGCCGTTCGTGTCGCGATCGACGTCGATCATGACGTCGACCCAGCCCTGCTGGTAGATCGGGGCCGTCTTCGCTCGCCCGAGGAACTCCTCGAGCACCTTGCACCAACCTCACCAGGGCGCGTCGAAACGGATGAAGACGTTGCGGCCGGTCTTCTTCGCCTCGACCAGCGCCGCGGTGAGCTTCTGCTCGGCATCGACCGGCGGGCAGTATTGCGGCTTCAGCTGCTCGAGCAATCGCTGCGCCTGCAGTTCACCGTCGACGAGCAGGTCGGCGGCGGTCTGACGGAGGAGCCGAGTGCGGTCGGCGGCCAACACCATCAGCGCCGGCCGTTGCTTGAATGCATCGTCGAACTTCAGCTCGGTGGCCATCGCGTCGGCGTCCACGCCCTCGAACTGCACGACCTCGAACTCGTAGAGCAGCGGCCGCCCCAGGGCCTTGCTGCGCCGGCACTGCAGGGCGAGGTCCTGGCCCTGTTCGACGAAGCAGGCCAGCACCCGCTTGTTGTGGACCTTCGCCCTGGCCAGCGCCGCAGCGAGCGTCTGCAGCGGGTCGGTCTTCGGCGGTGGCGATTCGTCCTGCGCCGCGAGCGCGGTCAGCAATGACAGGGCAAGGGTCGGAACGATGGCGCGCTGCATTGGATTCCTCCTGAAGGTGGCGGGCACATCCTACTGCAGGATGCGCAGGTAGTCGCGCCACGGACCGACGGCGGCGGCGTAGCGCTTCGCCATGACCCTGGCGATCTGCGTGACGTGGGTCAGGTCATGCGCGACCCAGGTCGAGAGGTGCTGGCCCAACGTGACCGGGCCGAACTCGGGATGGACACCGCGGCGCTCGAGGTCGGCGACGGTGAGTCCGAGTGACTCGAGTTCGGCGAGACTCTGCCGCCGCGACGCCGCGAACTCGTCGAGCAGCTCACCGATCTTGCGCGGCGGCCGCGCATCCTGGGCGAAGCGATCGAAGGGCGGGAACGGTTCGCCTTCGCCGCGTTCGAGGATCCAGCGGGTGCGGAACAGCCAATCGCTGCGTTCGCCCTCGATCAGGTGACCGAGGATGTCGATCGCGTTCCAGGTCCGCTCGCCCTCGGCGCAGCGCAGCCAGACGTCGGGCAAGTCGCGCAGCCAGGCATCGAGCAGCGGCGGGGTGCGGGACAGCAGCGCGCGGGCAGAGGCGAAGTCGTAGGTGGCTGCCGGCATCGGCGGCGAGGATGTTGGTTTTGGTCCTGGCACCGTTGCTACTCGTAGCGCAGCGCCTCGATCGGATCGAGGCTCGCCGCCTTCCACGCCGGCCACAGCCCGAAGAACAGACCGATGCCGCCGGAGCCAGCGAAGGCGAACACCCGCGCCCACAGCGGTGTCTCGACAGGCATGCCGGGCAGGGCCATGGCGACGAGCTGCAACAGGCCCTCGGCGACCAGCAGTCCGAGCACGCCGCCGACGAGACACATGACGACGGCCTCGACGAGGAACTGGCCCATGATGTCGCGGCGCCTCGCCCCTACAGCCTTGCGCACGCCGATCTCGCGCGTCCGCTCCTTGACCGACACCAGCATGATGTTCATGACGCCGACGCCGCCGACCATGAAGCCGACCGTCGACAACAGGAACATCACCGCCAGCGCGGCGAAGACGATGCCGTCGAACGCCGCGATCAGCGAGTCGGCGGTACCGATCTCGAAGTTGTCGTCCTCGTCCCAGCGCACCCGCCGGCGACGGCGAAGGACCTCGCTGATCTCCTCCTTGGCGCTGTCGATCTTGCCGGCGATGGCACGCACGGCGATGAAGTGATCGTCGCGGCCAGGGTAGAAGCGACGCAGCGTGTAGTACGGGATCAGGAACAGGGTGTCGTCCTCGTTCTGGCCGCCGAAGGGACCCTCGCGCCGCTTCTTGCAGATGCCGATGACGGTGAACTTGTTGCCGCCGATCAGGATCTCCTTGCCGACGCCGCCGCCGTTCGGGAACAGCGCTTCGGCCCCCGCGGCGCCGAGCACGACCACGGCGACGCGATGCTCGTTCTCCTGCTCGCCGAAGAAACGGCCCTCCTCGATGACGCGGTTGGCGGCCTCGACGTTGTTGGGGAACACGCCGCGGACGCGCGGCGAATCGACCTCCTCGTCGCGGTAGACGGCGCGCTTCAGGAACGTCGGCGCGCTGACCCCGGGCGACACCATCTCGACCGACGGGCACAGGTCGCGGATCGCCCAGGCATCGTCGAGCGACAGCTCCCGGCGCAGCCGCATCTCGCGCGGCATGCGGCCGATGTTCACCAACGGCATCCGATAGACGTAGAGGTTGTTGGTGCCGAACTCCTCGACCTGATCGACGACCGATTGCCGGAAACCGTTCAGCACCGACGCGACGGCGACGACGAGCAGGACGCCGATGAAGATGCCGAGCACGGTCAGGAACGACCGCATGCGATTGGCGACCAGGGTCTCGAACGCGAGCTTGGTGTTCTCGAAGACGGCGAACAGGGTGGCGCGCATGGTTCACTCCGCGCGCAGCGCCTCGATCGGATCGAGGCGGGCGGCGCGCCGGGCCGGGCTGATACCGAAGAACACACCGATTGCGGTGCAGACGATGAACGCCGCCGGCGGCGCCCACAGCGGGAAGGCGGCCGGCAGCGGCGTGTAGTTGGCGAGCAGCGCCGCGCTGCCCCAGGCGATGCCGATACCGATGGCGCCGCCGATGCACGACAGCAGCACCGCCTCGATCAGGAACTGCTGGACGATGTCGCGCTGGCGGGCGCCGACGGCCTTGCGCACGCCGATCTCCCGCGTCCGCTCGATCACCGACACCAGCATGATGTTCATGATGACGATGCCGCCGACGACGAGCGAGATGCCGACCACGAACAGGGCGATGGCGAAGATCGTCTGCGACATGTTGCGCCACAGGTCGTTGATGCCCTCGGCGGTGACGAAAGCGAAGTCGTCGTCGTCCTTCGGTCGCAGGTGGTGCCGGGCGCGCAGCACCGCGCGGACCTCGTCCATCGACTCGGACATGGTCGCATCCTCGGCCGCCTTGACGCTGATGTTGACCGAGCGATGCGAGCCGAACAGCTTGCGATGCAGGCTGATCGGGATCTTGACGTAGTTGTCCTGCGAGAAGCCGAGGAACGACCCCTTCTTCTTGGCCAGGCCGACCACCGTCAGGTCGAGACCGCCGACACGGATCTCCTTGCCGATCGGGTCGAGGGCCGGGAACAGCTGCTCGGCGACATCGGCGCCGAGGAAGGCAACCGGCACGACGTGGTCGTCGTCGTTGGCGGTGAAGATGCGGCCGGCTTCGACCTCGTAGGGCTCGATCTCGAGGATGCCGGGGGTGACACCGCCGATGTCGACATCGAGGATCTCGTGATCGCGCCGGCGCAGATCCCTGGTCGTGTGGATCTCCCAGGCCACGACCTCGGCCGACGGGCAGCGATCGGCGATGGCGCGGCCGTCGGTCGGCTCGAGCCGCCGGTTGCGCCGGATCGCCTCGAGAAAGTCCTCGCGGTTGGTGATGATGCCGAAGCGCTGCACCGTGAACACGCCGCGGCCGAGGTTGGAGAGCTTCTCGGCGACGTACTTGTTGAGGCCGTTGATGACCGCCGCGGTGGCGATGATCGAGGCGATGCCGATGATCACGCCGAGCAGCGTCAGGAACGAACGCAGCCGGTTGGCCCAGATCGACTCCAACGCCAGCCGCGTCGATTCGCCGACGTTCACGCGCCCTCCGCGCCCTCGACGAGGGCCGGCCGCGGCGCCGGCGAACGCCGGCCGGTCGGTTCGTCGCTCTCGATGCGGCCGTCCTTGATGGTGACGATGCGTTCGGCGTGGGCGGCGATGTCGGGTTCGTGGGTGACGACGACGATCGTGTTGCCCTGGCGGTGCAGCCGCTCGAACAGCGCCATGATCTCGGCCGAGGTCTTGCTGTCGAGGTTGCCGGTGGGCTCGTCGGCGAGCAGCAGCGCCGGCTTCGTCACCAGCGCGCGGGCGATGCTGACCCGCTGGCGCTGACCGCCGGAGAGCTGGTTGGGCCGGTGGTCCATGCGATCCTGCAGCTCGACCTGGGCCAGCGCCTCGATCGCCAACTTGCGCCGCTCGGCCGGCGACACGCCGCCGTAGATCAACGGCAGCTCGACGTTGCGCAGCGCGGTCGCGCGCGCCAACAGGTTGAAGGTCTGGAAGACGAAGCCGATCTCGCGATTGCGGATCCGCGCCAGCTCGTCCTGGGCGAGGCCGGCGACCGGCGTGCCGTTGAGCCAGTACTCGCCGGCGCTCGGCGTGTCGAGGCAGCCGATCAGGTTCATCATCGTCGACTTGCCCGACCCCGATGGCCCCATGATGGCGACGTACTCGTTGCGCCGGATGACGAGGTCGATGCCGCGCAGCGCGTGCACCGTCGTCGATCCCATCGCGAAGGACCGCTTCAGGCCCTCGGTGCGAATGACGTCCGCTGGTCCCGCGGCAGCCATCAGCGCTTCTTGCGCAGGCGCATGACGTTCTCGCGCTGGCGCTTCTCGTCGACCGCGATGCGATCCCATTCCTTGAGCGTGCGCAGCTCCTTGATCGGACCGATGACGACGACGTCGCCCGTGGCCAGCCCGTCGAGCACCTCGACGTCCATGTCGCCGATGATGCCGAGCTTGACCGGAACGAAGCGGGCGCGGCCGTCGCGCATGACGAACACGCCCTCGAGCTCCTCGGTCTTCTTGCGCTCCCCGGCGTGGAGCGGAGGGACCAGCGAATCATCGATCGGCTCCGGCGGCGCCACGTATCGATCCTCGGCATCGACCTCGACCTCGCGTGCGGTCTGGGCCTGCAACGGGATGACGAGGACGTCCTGGCGGACCGCGGTCGTGATGTCGGCGGTCGCGGTGAAGCCGGGGCGCAACGCGGCCGGCGGATTCTCGAGCCGCACCACGACCTTGAAGTCCTTGCCCTCCTGGCTGGCACCGCCGGTGTTCTCCTGGATCGGGCTCTGGCCGACCTCGGTGACGACGCCGGCGATCTCGAGGTCGCGCATCGCGTCAACCTCGATCACGGCCTTGGCCCCGAGCGCCACGGTGACGATGTCGGCCTCGGCGACGCGGATCTCGGCCTCGATGACCGACATGTCGGCGATCGTCATCAGCGTCGCGATCGGATTGCTCTGGATACCGGGCACGGCGCGTTCGCCCTTCTCGACGTTGAGCTTGGTGATCAACCCGCTGAGCGGCGCCCGCAGCACGGTCTTGGTCAGCATGTCGCTGGCCCGCGCCAGCGCCGCCTGCGCCGCGACCACGCGCTGCAGGGCGCCGGCGTGCACCGACTTCGCGGCCTCGACGCGCGAGGCCGCGGCCTTGACGTTGGCCTCGCCCTGCTCGATCCGCGCCTTGTTCCACTCGAGCTTCTGCTGCGTCAGCCGCGCATCGGCGACCGCCACCTCGTACTCCTCGCTGCCGAGCAGGCTGCGCTGGAACAGCTCCTCCTTGCGCTTCCACGAAGCATCGGCCCGATCCCGCGTCGTGCGCGCCTGCTCGAGCTCGAGCGCGAGGCTCGCCAGCACGACCTTCTCGGCGGCCAGGTTGGCCTCGGCGGTCGCGACGCCGACCTCGGCGTTCTTGGCATCGGCCTCGGCCGAGCCGACCTGGGCCCGCGCCGAATCGACCTCGGATTGCAGCTGCCGGTCCTCGAGTCGCAGCAGGATGTCGCCGACCTCGACGCTGTCGCCTTCGTTGACGTTGACCTCCGTGATGACACCGGCGACCTCGGCCTGGATGTCGACGAACTCCTGCGCCTGGATCTCACCGGTCGCGGAGACGATCGAGCGCAGCTCCTCGACGACCTCGGCCTTGGCCGTCAGCACCTTGGTCGGCTCGGGTGGCTGCAGCGCTTTCCAGGTGGCCCCACCGCCGCCGGCGAGGACAACGACGAGGACGACGAGGGTCTTCTTTTTCATCGGGGCAGGCAGCGGGTGGACGGGGTCACCCGGGGGGAGCGGCAGAGGTAGCCACCGGGCCTGAGAATCTGCCGCGATGACATTGGCATGACATGGAAACCGGAAGAAGTCGCCCCGTCCAGAGCCGTGGCATAGTGCCATGGTTGACGGGCGCGCCTGGCGCAGCCGCACCGGCCCATGCCATGGTGCAGAGGGCGAAGCGTCGGCGCCGGCGTCATCGGGAGGCAGTTCCCATCGCGGCCCAGCCGACTCGGCGTCTGCACCCGGGCCGGGATCATGCGCGCATGGACCGCGTCGGCCACCCCGAGATTCGCAGACCGGCCCCCCCAGGCCTCACCGTATGCCTGGACTGCGGGCCCGAATGGGCCACCTCGTCCCAGCCTACCGGCCCAGTTCCGAGTCACGGGTCAGCGACCACTGGCTCTCTCCCACCAATGCTCTCCCGCCATTCCATCGCCGTCACCGTTCTCCTGACCAGCAGCCTCTGCGCCCAGTCCTGGCAGCCCGGCCCCACGATCGTCACGCCGGGCAACGTCCCGCGCGCGGGCGGATTCGCCGTCAACTCCCCGGCTGGGTTCTTCCTGTTCGGCGGCACCCCGGCCAACTCGGCGGGTGACGCGCAGGTCCAGCTGTGGAACGGCTCGACCTGGGCGACGACGACCTCGCTCGAGGGTGTCTACCTGCACGGCGGCGCGGCCACCGACGAACTCGGCCGCAACCTGATCATCGCCGGCGTCGACTCGGGTGGTGCCATGGGCGACAGCTACGAGTGGACGGTCCAGGACGGCAACGCCGGTGGCATCCAGGACCGATCGGGGCAGGCGCCGGACCAGGGCTTCGCCACGACCACGGACGCCGCCGGCCGCGTCTACTCGATCGGCGGTTCTTCGGCCAGCGCGTTCGCCGTCGCCGCCGCCAACG
Source organism: Planctomycetota bacterium (assembly GCA_020425885.1). The sequence continues at coordinate 7,422 of JAGQRA010000268.1, forward strand.
GCCGGGTCGAGCGCTTCAACGCCACCACCGACCAATGGACCGCGCTGGCCCCACTGCCGACCCCGGTCGCCGATGCCGGCGCCTGCGAGGACGGCCACGGTCATCTGCTGGTCTTCGGCGGCTTCGACACCGCCGGCCTGCGAACCGCCAACGTCGCGCAATACGACGTCGCCGCCGGGACCTGGTCGGACACCGCCGTGCCCGACATGCCGCAGGCGCGTGCCGGCGCCGGCGTGGCGCGCGGCGCCGACGGCCTGATCTACGTCATCGGCGGTTCGGACGGCAGCGGCGCCGTGACATCGACCTTCGTGCTCGATCCGGTCGCGGCGACCTGGCGAACCGGCCCGGCCATGGCCACCGCCCGCCAGCACTTCGGCTGCGCCCTCGACGATGCGGGCAACATCTGGGCCCTCGGCGGCGACACGACGAACACGACCGAGATGCTGTTCACGCCGACCTGCCCGACCGTCATCCAGCAGCCGATGGCCAACACCGCGTTCCGCGGCGGCTCCGCCGGCTTCGCCGTCGCCGTCGGTGGCACCTCCCCGTTCACCTACCGATGGCACAAGGACGGCAGCGCGCTGACCGACGGCCCGACCCCGCACGGCAGCACGATCGCCGGCGCCGGCACCGATCAACTCGCCATCCTGGGGCTGCATCCGAACGATGCGGGCAACTACAGCTGCGTCATCGGCAACGCCTGTGGCAGCACGATCAGCAATAGCGCGACCCTGACCATCGCCCTGCCACCGGTGCTGCCGCCGGCCTTCGTCGCCCAGAACCTGCACCCGACCAACGGCGCGCTGTCGTCGCAGGCCAACTCGGTCGACGGCAGCATGATCGTCGGCTCGGCCCGCTACACGCATCCTCAATACAACTCGCTCGACCACGCCATCGTCTGGCATCAGCTCGGCCACGGCTCGGTCGTCGATCTGACGCCGGCCAACTCGGTCGGCAGCGCGGCCAACTGCGTACGCCAGGACGCGATCGTCGGTTGGTGGTGGTGGCCCTACACCACTCCACTCGGCACCGGCTACTACCGCCAGGCAGCGATCTGGACCGGCACCGGCACCGTGCACCACCAGGCGCAGGTGTCGGGCTGGGAGATCGGCTTGCTGAGCGCCACCGACGGCACCCACCACACAGGCACGCTGACGTACGACGAGACCTCGACCAACTCCAACGGCTTCTACTGGCCGCAGACCGGCCGCTCGGCGAGTTCGCTGACGCCGCTGACGGCGTGGGGTTCGGGCTGCAACGCCATCGACGGGCCCAACGAGTACGGTCAGGTCCACATCGGCTACGGCGTCGTGCACGCCGCCAAGTGGAACGGCGCCTCGCGCGACTGGACCGACATGAACCCGCCGGGCATGTCGCGCAGCTACATCACCGCCGCCGGCAACGGCCAGCAGGTGGGTACTGCCCACGCCGGCAGCATCGCCTACCCGGGCCTCTGGTCC
>JAGQRA010000269.1 GCA_020425885.1 Planctomycetota bacterium
ACGTGTTCATCGGGTTCCACCTGCCGGCCGAGCCGAGTTGGCCATCCGACGGTCTTTCGATCCACGAGGTCCTCGGCTACGACCCCGGGATCCCGGTCGCCTTCGACGTTCCCGGCCAGGCGCAACACCCGTTCGCGCCCGCGACCCCCGCGACGTCGCATGTGCTCACCTGGGACGGCGTCGCCGCGACCGCGACCTACGAGCCGCGCGCCATGCTGATCCTCGACGTCGGGCACAACGGCACGTCGGGCAGCGTCCTCGCGATAACCAATCAGACCTCGTACGTATCGTCGAACGCGGGCTTCTCGCCGGTGCCAGGCACGTCGACGTTCCTGTCCGGGACGAACCCCGACCTGTTCGGCTTCGCGTCGGGCCGCGCCGACGAGTCGGTGTTCCGCTACCGCCGCGAGGGCGCCGTCAACCCATTCGTGATCTTCGTCTACGACATCGGCGCCTTCGGCCCCGAGCTCCCGCTGGCGCAGCTCCTGCCCGGCGGACGCGGCGTCGTCTGCGTCAAACCGGCGAGCATGATCGTCGCCGGGATCGGCACCGTGGTCGGCGACCAGGCCTACTACCGCACGAGCTTCCCCGGCATCGGCGCGTGGATCGCCGGGTTCCCGTTGATCCAACAGGCGATCGAGTGGGACGGCGTGAACGGCGTCGGCTACGCCAGCCCCTGCGGCCGGCAGGTGTTCTGAGGTCACTGGCTCGCCGATGGCGAGCTGCGTCAGCATCGAACTGGCGCGATCTCGAGCTTCGCCGACCCGCCCGGCACTCACCCCGCCTCGGCGCGACGCCGCAGCTCGTCGAGCCTCGGCAGCCCCCACTTGCTGCGCTCGCTGTCCGTCGTGCCCGGGTCGACCGGCCACAGCTCGCGCCGGCCGTCGCGCTCGACGACCTGGGTGCCGAACTTCTGCGGCTCGCCGCGCAGCATGCGGCGTCGGTCGAACGCGGTGGCCGCCAGCGGGCGCGCGCGCGGGTCCTTGGCCATCAGCCCGAGCAGCTGCAGTTCGACCGACTCGACGACCGCGGGATCGTCGCTCGCGAGCAGCGCCGCGGCGGCCGCGATCGGATCGTCGCTCATGGCAACAGCGGCGCAATCACATCGGCGAGCCGCCGACTCAACGTCGGATGATCGTCGTCGCCGGCGATCACGAGCGGCGTGCCGCGACCTGCCTCCTTCTCGAGCACGGCGAGGAAGTCGGCGGCCACGCCCTTGGCGGCGAACAACACCAGGTGGGCCGCGTGGCCGGCGCAGTACTCGCGCGCCTTGGCGATCGTGCGCTCGACGTCGCTCGGATACGACCGCGGCACTCCGGTCGCCGGATCGGGATCGCCCTCGTAGGGGCCGATGCCGAGCACGATGACCTGCGGCCGATACTCCGTGTAGAAACGCGAGAACAGCTCCCACTGCTGGGCGGCATGGCCATCGGGCGTCGACAGGCAGGGCACGTCGACGCGTTGCTGTTTGGCGACGCGCAGGTCGCCCTTCAGCAGCGGTTCGAGATGCAGGGTGTCCTCGGTCATGCCGTAGACCTGTTCGCCACCGAGCAGGAACACCCGGCGCTCGGCGGCGCGGACGTCATGGATCTCGAGCGGACCGCGCACGAGCTGGGCGTGCGCCTCGGCCAGCGCCGAGCCGGCCTTCGGACCGAAGATCGCATCGAGCGCGCGATCGTCGCGCGCGAACGACGGCGCCAGATACAGCAGTCCGAACGCCAGGGCAGCGGCCGGCAGCTTGATCCGATAGCGCTCGCTGAGCAGCCCGGTGATGCACCCAGCGGAGGCGAGCATCGCCATCAGCGTGCCGGGCGCCGGATGTGACAATGGCAGCACCAGCGGGCCGAACGCACGCGCCACGATCCAGGCGCCGAAGGCGAAGAAGACCCCGGACTTGAACGCCGACAAGCCGATCACCAACCCGAGGGCGCGCACCACCAGGCCCGCCAACGCCCCGAGACCGAGCCACAGCCATCGCGACCACAGCCAGGCCCGCGGCTGGCCGCGCGAGGTGATCGAGATGCCCTTCAGCACCGCCGTGCCGCCGCGCGCCGCGAACAGGAACGAACCGAAGTTGTCCGCCGCCAGGAACCCCGGCAGCGGCTTGCCGGCGACGTTGGCCTCGAGCCGGCGCCCGCGGCCCTTCACCCAGACCGTCGCCGTGTAGCCCGATGCCAGCTCGGCACCGGCGGCGTCGTGGTCGCCGAGCAACAACCGATCGCGCGAGAACCAGGGCTCGCCGCCGCGGTCGGCGCTGAGGCGCAGCGCCGAGAAGCGGCCGTGGAACGGTTCGAGATACTCGTCGACGAAGCGCGGCTCGACACGGCGCATCAAGAGATCCAGCGTCGCGCCCTCGCCGAGCTCGACGTCCATCTGCAGATCGAAGTCGGCGTAGGCCCACGGCACGTCGAGGCGGTGGGTCGGATCGATCACGAACGGCTCGTCGTCCCAGCGCGCGGCGTAGGGCACCTGGCGCAACTCGATCTTGCCGTCGCGGATCGCGGCCGGCACCACGCCACCCGTGATCCAGCCGGCAAGCGCGCCGCAGACGACGACGAACAACGTCCCGAGACAGAGCAGAGATCGCATGCGCTGGCGGTCCAAGGCCGAGGATCCTACAACACGAGCCGTGATCGCCAAGGAATGGAACGTGGACCGCGTCGTCCTGCCCGATCGCGTCCAGGCCGGGGCGCGGATCGCCGCCGTCGACGGCCGCATCGTCGCCGTCGACCGCGCCGCGGCGAGCCCGAGTGCAGAACGGTTGCGCGGCACGCTGCTGCCGGGCTTCGTCGATCTGCAATGCAACGGCGCCGGCGGTCGCAGCGTCGACGAAGGGACCAGCGGCGCACTCGACACGATCGCCGCAGCCGTGTTCAAAGGCGGCGCAGTCGCCTTCCTGCCGACTTTGATCACGGCACCCTGGCCTCGTCTGCTCGAGCAGATCGACGCCGTGGCGCGCTGGATCGAGGGCCGTAGCGAGAATCGCGGCGCTGGCGACGAGAGCGGGCCCGGCAGCGCCGAGCCGCTCGGCCTGCATCTCGAGGGCCCGTTCCTGACCACGCCCGGCGCCCATGATCCGGCGCAGTTCGTCGAACCGACCGCCGAACGCATCGACGCGCTGCTCGCGGCCGCGCGCGGCACGCTGCGACTGGTGACGCTGGCCAACGCCCGCCCCGGCGCGGCCGCGGCCATCGCGCGGCTGCGGCAGGCCGGCGTCACCTGCGCCATCGGCCATTGCGCCGAGCCGATGGGTTTCGCCGAGTGCGTCGCGGCGGGCGCGACGGCGGTCACCCACCTGTTCAACGCGATGGGGCCGCTGCATCACCGCGACGACAATGTCGCCGCGCTCGCGCTCGACTGCGATCGCCTGACGTGCCCTTTGATCCTCGACGGCGTCCACGTCAGTCCTACGATGGTGCGCAACGCGTTCGCCATCCTCGGCCCGGAGCGGATGGCGCTCGTCACCGACGCCGTCGCCGCGGCCGGCCAGCCCGACGGCGACTACACGCTGTCGGGGATTCCCGTTCGCGCCGAGAACGGCATCGTGCGCGACGGCGCGGGACGACTCGCCGGCTCGGCGCTGACCATGGCCATGGCGGCGCGCAACTTCCTCGACTTCGTGCCGGGCGCCGGCGCGTGGACCCTGGCCCGCATCGCCAGCGCCAACCCGGCGCGGCTCGTCGGCGCCGAGAGGTTCGGCGCGATCGCGACCGGCAGGCGGGCCGCGTTCACGCTGCTCGGCGACGACGGCTCGGTGACCACGATCAGATAGCGCCCGTCGCAGGCTGGCGCGCCGGCCGCAGCCGCGTCTGCAGCGCACCGGTCGGCGAGACCAGCACCGGCACCAGGTGGCGGTAGGTGCGCGTGGCGGCGCCGATCGCGGCGCTGACGACGACGCGCAACGTCCCTTGGCCGGAGCCGGTGATCGGGATCAGGACCGCGACGTGATCGGCGGCGGCCTGCACGACGAGGTGGCGGTCGGCGGCGAGCACCGGCTCGCCTTCGTCGAGGATGTCGACTTCACAGCGGGTGCCATGACCGACCGGAGCACCGATGGTGTGCGGCAACGGGATGCTCAGCTCGACATCGCTGAACTCGCGCACCTCGATCGGCGCCATGACCTGGGCCGCACCCGACCGCGTCGCAGCTGGCGCGACCGGCGCCCAATCGCGCAGCTCGACGCGACGCAGGGTCGGCGAAGGAGCCTCGAGGTCAACGGCGAACAGGCAATCGGCGCCGACGTCGGCGATCCACAGCGTGTCCGCCACCAGCTCGAGCGCCACCGGTTCGACCAGACCGTGCTCGGCACCGAACCACACCTCGAGGCTGCCGCCCGACCGCGGCATGACCAGCAGGGCCGGTTGCCAGGCGGCCAGCACGAACAGCTGATCGCCGCGCACGGCGACCGCGCACGGCCGTTGCACGTTCTGCGCGATCGTGCGCGCGAAGTTGTGCGCCAGCTCGATCGCCCGCACGGCACCGTTGCCGGCGTCGGCGACGTAGAGTTCGTCGGCGCTGGCTGCGAGCGCGAGCGGTTCGGCGAAGGTCGCCTCGTCGCCGCCGTCGCGCAGCATCCGCGCTCCGGTTCCCATCCACGGCGTCGCAGCCAGGGTCTCGGGATCGAACTGCCAGACCTGATGCGCGCCGGCCTGGGCGCAGTAGATCGCGCCTTCGTGGGCCAGCAGACCGGCGGGTGAACACAACCCCTGGTCGATGCCGAAGCCGCCGCCGAAGCGATCGGTGCTGCGCCGGCCGGTGCCGAGCACGGTCGTCCAGGTCGGGGCCGCCTGCTGCGAATCGCGACGGCCACCGATGAGATCAGCGACGGCGTCACGTTCGCCGCGAGCGCCGGTGTCGGCATCGGCGAGATCGAACGCGCGCAGCTGATGTGTGGTGGAGTCGCTGACGAACAGCCGGCCGACATGAACACACATCCCGCTCGCCCGGCCGAGGCCGTCGATGCTGCGCTCGACTTCGCCATCGGCCGAGACGCGGTAGGCACGATCGTGGCCCGCAGCGCCGATCCACAGACCGTCGGCATCGGCGGCCAGAGCCGTCGGCTGCAATGCGAACCGGGGCGACGCGGCCGGCGGCGCGAACGGGACGCGGGCGGCCCGGCCGCTCTCCGAAGCCATCGTGAGCAGCACCTCGACCGCGTCGAACAGGCGCCGGCGGTTCGGCTCGCCGCGACCGCTGAAGCAGAGGTCGCCCGCGGCGTCGAACAGGACCAGCGACGGCAGTGCGGTGATCGCGAGCGCCCCGGCCAACGCGCGTTCGTCGTCGAGCAGCACGGTCACCGCCGCCGGCAGGCCGGACACGATCCGACGCACGCGGGCCGGGTCGCGTTCGGCTTCGACGCTCGGCACGTGCACGGCGACGACGGCGAACGGCTCGCCCTCGAGTTCGCCCGGCAGGGTCACCAGGTCGGCCAGCGCCTGGCGGCTGTGCACGCAGCCCGCCCGCCAGAACAGCATCGCGACGACGTTGCCGCGCAGCGCCGTCGCCAACGCCAGCGGCGGGCGGTCGAGCGGCAAGACGGCAGCGGGCAGATCGGCGAGGTTCGTCATCGGGGCAGGACTCGGCAGCAGACGGCAGTAGAATCACCATCCCCTGCCGGTTCCACCACGGAGCTCTCATGCAACTTCATCGCTTCGTCCTCGCCGCCGCGCTCAGCGCGCCGGCGCTGCTGGCCCAGACCGCGGCCGATGTCGGCCTGACGATGTCGGGCGGTGTCCTGACCGTCATCTACGGCCAGAACTGCGGCACCTTCACCTGCCAACCATTCGTCGCCGGCACGACGGCCGCCGGACAGCCGTACGATGTCTCGGTCTGGGGCGCGCCGAACCAACCGTTCGTGTTGGCCGCCGACCTGCCGACGGGCGCGCCGTGCATCCAGATCGCCGGCGTCGCCAATTCGCTGCTGCTGCAGAACCAACCGATCACGCTGGCCACCGGGATGATCGGATCGGGCAGCGCGATCGGGGTCTGCAATCAGGGCCGGGCGCGCTACGCGCTGCAGTTCCCGGCCGGCACCCCGGTCGGAGTCCAGTACCTGCTGCAAGGGGTGGCGATGAGCGCCTCGCTGCGGATGCCGGCGTTCACGGTCGCGATCACCTCGCGCACCGGTTAGCTGCCGACGTCGCCTTGGCGATCGCCCGCCTGGTCGCGCCAGTGCGTCAGATCGCCGCACTGGATCGCGACCTCGCGCAGCAACCACGCCACGGCGGTGTCGAGATCGCTGTCGTGGTCCACGACGCGTTCACGCCGGAACAGCTCGTGCGCGGCCAGCAGGCAGCCTTCGTCGAGGCAGGGTCCCTGACCGTGAACGAGCCGCCGCAACATCAGATCGGTGAACGTGACGGCCCCTTCGTGTCGCAGCGCATGCACGGCCTCGGCGCGCAGGAACGGACGGTGCGGGCAGAGCGGTCCGGCCAGCGCGGGCTCGTCCCGCAGCAGTCGATGCACGGCGGCCGACCGTGAGCCGTAGCGCCACCACAGCGGATCGGAGACGTCGCTCGGGCCGTCGCCGCCAGGCAGTGGCAGCGAACGGGTCGGCGAGACGCCGGTGAAGCCGAACAGCCGCGCCACGGTGCGCTCGGCGAAGGCGCGATGGGTCGTCAGCTTGCCGCCGACGACGGTGTGGAGTTCACCGCAGGCGACGGCTTCGGTCACGATGAAGGCCTCGCGGTTGATGGCTCCGGGCGGCCCCTTCGTCGCCGGCAGCGATCGCCAGCCGGCGTAGGCGAGCCCGATCCGACCTCGACCGGGAACTGGATCGAGCAGGAACTGCAGCGCCTCGTACAGGTAGTCGAGATCCGCGGCCGGTGGACCGGTCTCCTCGTCCTCGAACTCCGAGTCGACGTCGGTGGTGCCGCACAGGGTGCCGTCGCGGTGCGGGATCACGAACTGGATGCGGCCATCGGGCAGGAACCCGGCCAACGCGGTCTCGCCATCGCGCGGCGGCAACACGAGGTGACTGCCCCGACTCTGCCGCGTGAGGTCCGCCCCTTCACAGCCGAGCTTGCGGCGCAGGCCATCGGCGCCGGGCCCGGCGGCATTGACGATGTGGCGCGTGCCGATCGCGACCTCGGCGCCGGTCAGGCCGCAGACCAGGCGCGCACCGGAGTCATCGACGCCGACGAACGCGCAATGGGTGACGATGCGGGCGCCGGCCTCGTGGGCGGCGAGGACGTTGGCCAGGGTCAACCGCGTGTCCTGCGTCGCGGCATCGAAGAACTCGAGCGCCGACCGCAGGCCTCGGGTGCGCAGGCCGGGGAACGCCGCCGCCGCTGCCGTGGCCGACAGGTGCCGCGGCGCCGGCAGGGTGCTGCGACCGGCCAGTCGGGCGTAGAGCCAGGTGCCGAGGCGCATCCGCCACGGCGAGGCGGAGCCATCGCGATGGAACGGCAGGATCATCGGCACCGGACGCACCAGATGCGGGCACGAACGCAGCAGCCGTTCGCGCTCGTGCAACGCCTCGCGGACGAGGGCGAAATGACCGTGCTGCAGGTAGCGGAGGCCGCCGTGCACGAGCCGCGAGCTGCGCGAGCTGGTGCCGGCGGCGACGTCGCGCCGGTCGCAGAGCACGACCGACAAGCCGCGAACCGCCGCTTCGCGCGCGATCGCCGCGCCCTGGATGCCGGCCCCGACGACGAGGAGGTCACATGCCGTTCGTTCGAGTTCTCGTGGGTCGGTTCGCAGCACTGAGGGCTGGGATCATGCCGAGCCAGGTGGCCGGCGACGACCAGGAACCCCCACGCGCCGGCGTCTTTCCCCCCCTCACCACACAACCGAGGTGACGGCCGGCCTCGGTATGGAGAGCTCGTGCGGAGCGGGAGACCAACGTGGCATGGATTGGGACGACCGGGGCCGGCCGTCGATTTTCCGCATCCGCAGCCGGTGACGGCTGCCGCGGAACCGGCGGCTACAGGTTCTGGTAGTTCGGGCCGCCGCCGCCCTCGGGCGGGACCCAGTTGATGACCTGGTAGGGATCCATGATGTCGCAGGTCTTGCAGTGGACGCAGTTGCTGGCGTTGATCTTGAGATCGACCCCGTGCGGAGTGCCGGCCTTGTCCTCCATCTCGTAGACCGAGGCCGGACAGAAGTGCTGGCACGGGTTGCCGAACTCCTCGACGCACCGGGACGAGCACAGATCGGGCTCGGTCACGACGAGGTGACAGGGCTGGTCTTCCTCGTGCATCGTGCCCGAGCTGTAGACCGAGGTCAGCTTGTCGAAGGTCAGCACGCCGTCTTCGGGCAGCTTCTCGGGCGCGGGCTTGCCCTTGCCGCCGAAGTAGTCGCCGATCTTCTTCATGTAGGAGTGGCCAGGGTTGCTCTTCAGGCCATCGCGAAAGAACGTGCCCTTGCCGCCGAAGAACTGCGCGAAGCCGGCATTGACCAGCCCGGCGAGCCGCCCCTTGTGGAACCCCTGGTGGAAGTTGCGGCACTTCCACATCTCGTCGCGGATCCAGTCGGACTGCAATGCCGCGGCGTAGTGCGCGGTCCCGGCCACCGAGAAGTCGCCCTTGACGAGGCACTGCAGCGCCGTCTCGGCCGCGAGCATGCCGCTGCGCAAGGCCAGGTGGATACCCTTGAGCCGCATGCTGTTCATCAGCCCGGCACTGTCGCCGACGATCAGGAAGCCGTCGCCGTGACACTTCGGCATCGCGTAGAACCCGCCCTCGGGCAGGGTCTTGGCGCCGTAGTGGAGCATCTTGCCACCGCGCAGGAAGGCCGCGATGCGCGGATTGAGCTTCATCTGCTGCAGCTTCTGGTGAACGTCAAGGGTCGGATCGTGCGCGTCGAGACCGACGACCAGCCCGACCGAGACGAGGTTCTTGCCGCCCTCGGTCTCGCGCATGCCGTAGACCCAGCCGCCGCCGAACGTGTGCTTGTCGAGCGGATGGCCCATGGTATGGACGACCAGTCCGGGCGCGCACTGCCCCTGCGGCACCTCCCACACCTCCTTGGCGCCGACGCCGTAGACCTGTGGGTTCTTGCCGCCGAGATTCAGATCGGCGACGAGTTGCTTGGTCAACGAGCCGCGGCTGCCCTCGGCGAGCACGAGCAGCTTGCTGGCGAGAATGCCACCGGGTTCGTGGTTGCCCTTGGGCTGGCCGTTCTTGTCGAGACCCGAGTCGGCCAGTTGCACGCCGGTAACCTTGTTGCCGTCGCGCTGCAGGACGGCTCCCGGGAACCCGGCGAAGACCTGGACGCCCCTGGCCTCGGCGATCGCACCGAGCCAACTGGTGAGGCGATTGAGAGAAACGACGAAGTTGCCGTGGTTCTGCAGCGGCGGCGGCGTGATCGGCAACTTGAAGCCGCCCTTCTCGGTGAGCCAGACCGCGTAGTCGGTGTGGACCTCGGCTTCGACGGGCGCCTCAGGCTCCATCGTCCGCCATCCTGGCAGCAAGGCATCGAGACCCTTGGGATCCATGACCGCACCCGAGATGGAATGCGCGCCGATCTCCCCCGCTTTTTCGATCAAGCAGATTTCCGGTGACAGCGGCTCTCCTTCGCCACTCTGTTCCACGGCTGCATTGTGCTTCTCGACCAATCCTGCGAGGTGGATCGCAGTGGCAAGACCCGCTGGCCCACCGCCGACGACCACTACATCGAACTCCATCACATCGCGTTCGCTCATCAGAAACTCATCTGGCCTGCACTTGGTTACTGCTCTGCGGCGTCACACTACAAAGAGATGTCGCAGGTCATGCAACTTCTGAGGCAGATCAGCGTTTCACCGAATCTCCGGTTTCAAGTCAACGTCGCCACGAGGCCAAGGCCATGAATCGCACCTACACCCTTCCAGAAGCCAACGAGGCGCTCAAGCTGGTCCGGGCCATCGCCAGCGAGTGGCTGGAGCGACGTTCACTGCGGCGCACGCTCGACCGACGCCGACGGCAACTCGAGGAGGCCTCGACTCCCGAGGGACTGCGCAGCGAACTCGCCGAACTCGATGCCCGCATCTGGGAGCAGGACGAGGGCATCGCGACCTGCCGCCACGAACTGGAAGACCTCGGCATGTCGGTGTTCCGGGTCAGCCCGCTCACGATTCACATCCCGGGCTACAGTCGAACCGGCCCGGTCGTCTTCTGCTGGCAGGAGGGCGAGGACGGCTCGGTCTGCTTCGGCCACCCGATCGGCGAAGAGCGCGAGCAACGCCGCCCGCTCAAGGTCAAGACCCGCGAGGCCTGACCGCGAGCAGCCTCTGAGTCCCAGGGCAACCATGCTCGCGAGCCGGTGACGCGAAGGTCTTTTCAGGCCGACGCAGCCTGCTCTCAGGGTAGGGTTTGACGGCGCCGATGTTCCACTCCGTCACGCTCTTCGCGCTGAAGCCGGGCATCCCCTTGGATCGCGTCCGCACCGCCCGGACCTCCCTCCAGGCCCTGGTCGAGACCATGCCGGGAGTCGAGCATCTCACCGTGACCCACAACGTCGCGACCGATCGCAGCGGCTTCAACCTGGTGTTGTTCTCGGGGTTCGAGAACCGCAAGGCCTGCGAGATCTTCTTCCGGCATCCCGAGTACCTGCGCGTCATGAGCGACGAGCTCGGCCCGATCGTGGAGAAGTGGTTGACCGCCCAGGGCGACAGCACGGCCCCGGACTCATGACAGAACTGATGTCTCGAGTGGGGCCGGCGTGTCGATCCGACGGGCGCCGCAGGAAGGGGCCGGGGGCGCCCCACTCAGAACATCAGTTCTGGCCCGCACAACGGCCCAGGCTTCGCCGCAGCCAGCGGCTTGGCTGAGCCAGCACCCTTGAAAGCTGCCGGCGGCCGGATCGAATGCGATCCATGACTCAAGTGAAACGTGTCGCGGTCACCGGCGCAGCCGGACAGATCGGGTACTCGCTGCTGCCGATGATCGCCAGCGGCGGCATATTCGGCCCCGACGTCAAGGTCGCCCTCCAGCTGCTGGAGGTCACGCCCGTACTGCCGGCGCTGCAGGGCGTGCGCATGGAACTCGAGGACTGCGCTTTCCCGCTGCTCACCAGCGTCAGCTGCAGTGATGACCCGAAGGTCGCCTTCAAGGACACCGACCTGTGCCTGCTGGTCGGCAGCATGCCGCGCGGCCCGGGCATGGAGCGCAAGGATCTGCTGCAGGACAACGGCAAGATCTTCATCGGTCAGGGCCAGGCCATCGCCGAGACCGCCGGCCCCGACGTCCGGGTCGTGGTCGTCGGCAACCCGTGCAACACCAACTGCCTGATCGCGATGCACAACGCCAAGGGCGTGCCGGCCGATCGCTTCTCGGCGATGACCCGACTCGACCAGAACCGGGCCAAGGCCCAGCTGGCCGGCAAGGCGGGCAAGCACTGGTCGGAGGTCAGGAACGTCATCATCTGGGGCAACCACAGCAACACGCAATATCCCGACTGGCACCACGCGACGGTCGCGGGCGTGCCTGCGGCCCAGGCCGTGAACGACGATGCCTGGCTGCAGGGTCCGTTCCTCAAGACCGTCCAGGAGCGCGGCAAGGCCATCATCGAGGCGCGCGGCAAGTCGTCGGCGATGTCGGCGGCGAAGGCGGCATGCGACCACGCGCAGAGCCTGTTCCAGGTCACGACCGCCGAGGACTGGGCTTCGCTCTGCGTCGTCAGCGACGGCAGCTACGGCACACCGGAGGGCATCATCAGCGGCTTCCCGTGCACGACCGACGGCAAGGGCAACTGGCGGATCGTGCAGGGCCTCGAGATGAACGACTACAGCAGGAAGATGGCCGGCATCAGCTGGCAGGAGCTCGAGGGCGAGCGCGAGATGGTCAAGGACCTGCTGGGCTGACGTGGATCTCCTGCCCATCGCGATCACCGTGGTCACAGGCGTCGCGATGGGCGCCATCAACAACGTCGCCGGCGGCGCCGGCGTGCTCGGCCTGCTCGCGTTCGAATACGCCTTCGGGCTGCCGCTGAGCCTCGCCAATCCGTCGACCCGGGTCGCCGCGGTTGCCGTCGGCTCGTTCGCCGCGATCGGTTTCCTACGTGCCGGCCACCGCATCCCGCCGCGAGCCTGGCTGCAGGGACTAGGTGGCCTGCCTGGCGCGCTGCTCGGCAGCAAGATGGCGCACGACCTGCCGGACCTCGTGTTCCGTCTTTACCTGGCCTCGGTCCTCGTCATGCTCCTCGTGCAGCAGCTGCGGCCCAGACCGCACGTGGCCGAGGCGAAGAAACGACCGACCTGGGTCGGCTTCCTCGGCTGCTTCCTGATCGGAATGCACATGGGCTACGTCCAGGTCGGCACCGGCCTGATCGCGGCGCTCGTGCTCGCCGGGGTCTACAACCGCGACATGCTCGCGGTCAACGCCGCCAAGAGCGCCGTCGTCATCGTCACCTCGCTGACGTCGGTCACCTGCTTCGTCGCCGTCGACCTGATCCAATGGACGCCGGCACTGTCGCTCGCGATCGGCTGCGCCATCGGCAGCTACGCCGCGAGCCATTGGAGCGTCGCCAAGGGCGGCGGGGCCATCCGCCACGCCGTCGTCGTCATCGCAGCGCTGACCCTGTTCGATCAGCTGCGTCACATCGTGCTCGCCATCGCCTGAGCGCCGCGTACTGTCGGGACATGACCCGCCACGTCGTCATCACCGGCGCCAGCTCCGGCATCGGCGCCGCCTGCGCTCGCCACTTCCTCGCCCAGGGCGATCGGCTCTCGCTCGGCGCCCGCCGCACGGATCGCCTCGGCGAGGTCGCCGGCGGCGCCCTCTGTCACGGCCTCGATGTCACCGACCGCGACAGCGTCACGCGCTTCGTCGCCGCCGCCGTGGCGGCCAACGGCCCGATCGACGTGCTGGTCAACAACGCCGGGCTGGCGCGGGGCACGGAGAAGATCGCCGAGGGCGAAGGTCCGGCCTGGCGCGAGATGATCGAGACCAACGTGCTCGGTCTGCTCGAGGTGACGCGTCAGGTGCTGCCGCAGATGGTCGCGCAGAAGAACGGCCACGTCATCGTCATCGGCTCGATCGCCGGCCACAAGGCCTACGCCGGCGGCGGGGTCTACTGCGGCAGCAAGCGGGCATTGCAGCCGATCTGCGAGGCGATCCGCATGGAGACGCTGGGCTCGGGAATCCGCGTCACCAGCGTCGACCCGGGCATGGTCGACACCGAGTTCTCGATCGTCCGCTTCTCGGGCGATCGCGACCGGGCGGCGAAGGTCTACGAAGGCACGCGACCGCTCACGGCCGACGACATAGCCGAGTGCGTCGTCTTCGCCGCGACCCGCCCGGCCCACGTCAACCTCGACACCATCCTCGTCATGCCGACGGACCAGGCCTCGCCGCAGATGGTGTGGCGCGAACCGTGATGACCCGGGCAAATGCTCGCCGCGACCGGCCGTTCGGCCGAAGGCACCGGTGCCCGGACCGGACGAGTTCGATACGCTGAGGCCATGCGCACGCGCGTGTTCCTGTTGCCGGCGCTGGCCCTGGTGGCCGGTCTCTACTTCTGGCAGTCCACGGCCTCGGATCAGACGGTTCCGGCGGCGACGTGGCGCACGGGCGGTGGTGCCGAGATCAAGCAAGGCCACAACTACGACGACCTCGCCCCGGACTCGCCCATCCGATTGTCGCTCAAGTGCGGCGCTCCCTCCTACCTCTACGTGTTCAGCCACAGCCAGGAGGACGGCACGCTGCTGCTGTTCCCCTCGCCCGAGATCGAGACGGACTGCGGCAACCCGCTGCCGCCTGGCCGAACCGTCCTGCCCGGTCGACGCGAAGGCCAGGAGATCGCCTGGACGTCACGTTCGGGAATCGTCGGCCTGACGACCTTCATCGCGATTGCCAGCGCCGATCCGATCCCCGAGCTCGAGGAGCTCGCGCCGCGACTGCGACTGTGGAGCAACAGGGTGTTCCCCGACCACTCGATGGTAGTCACCAAACCACGCGAGGGCGAGGAAGTCGCCGGCGGTCCGCGTCAGCCGATGCCGGCCGAACTGCTGCGCGCGGCAGTCGAATCGACCAGGACCCAGGACAACCCGAACGGCCCCATGCAGAAGGCTCCGGGACGACCCGGCATCTACGTGTCGACGTGGCGGATCCGTGAACGGCGGCGGACCGACGCAACGCCGAAGTGAGCCGCGCCGGTCCGGCGTCAATCGTCGAGGGCCTGCTCGATGGCGGCGCACAGCACGTGCACGCAGGTGATATGGCTCTCCTGGATGCGCGCGGTGTTCGTCGAGGGGACCTGCACGGCGACCTCGGCGAAGTCGAGCGCCGCGCCTCGCCGCTCGCCGCAGAGCACGGCAGTGGCGATGCCCATGGCCTGCGCGCGCTGCAAGGCGGCGGTCACGTTCTTGCTGCCACCCGAGGTGGTGATACCGATCAGCAGGTCGCCGGGGCGACCGATCGCCTCGACCTCACGTGAGAACACGTGCTCGAAGCCGGCGTCGTTGCCGATGGCGGTCAACGTCGGCACCTGATGGCCGAGGGCTATCGCGGCATAGCCGGACCGATCCTTCTGCTCGAACCAGCCGACCAGCTCGCCGGCCGCATGGGCAGCATCACAGGAGCTGCCGCCATTGCCGCAGAGCAGGATCTTGCCGCCGGACTGCAGCGTCGAGATCGCGACCCGACACAACCGCTCGAGCTCGGGCAGGCAACGTTCGAGCAACCGCTGCTTGGTCGCGATGCTCTCCTCGAACGCCGCACGGATGTTTGCAGTGTGCATCACTCGTCGACCTCGGCTAGAAGAGAACGGGCTTGGTAGCCGCCAACCAGAGCGCGACGCCGCCGAGGCAAAGCGCCAACAGCACGGCCACGGCGCCATTCAGCTTGCCGCGCTTGACGAAGACAGGCAGCACGGCGATGACGAGCCAGCAGACGATCTTCAACAGCAGCCAGCTCGGCCAACCGAACCCGACCTTGTGGGCCCGACCGATTCCGGCAACGACCATGACGATCAGCCCGAGGCCATGGAGCATCGGAAACAGGGCCGGTGCCTTCGCCCCCTCACGGCCACCGCATGCCAGCATGCCGCCAAGGCCGAGGAACAACATCAGGACGCCGACGATGTGGGCGATGCGATAGAACTCAGGTGACATCGGCGGGATTATGGGCGCGGCCGCGGCGAAATCCTCGCCCGGTACGCGGATTCGAATCAGGCGCATAGACTCGGGTGATGTCGCAACGACGCCATCCATTGTTCGATCGCCTGGCGGAGCTCGCCGGCAACGGCCCCATCGTGGTCGCACATCGCGGCAATAGCCTAGCCTTCGCCGAGAACACCCTGCCCGCATTCCACTCGGCAAAGGAGCTGGGCGTCCGGATGCAGGAGTTCGATGTTCGCCGCACGCGCGACGGCAAGCTGATCTGCATCCACGACGCCAGTCTCGACCGGACCACGAACAGCGCCGAGCTGCTGGGCCCGGGCGCCCTCGTCGCCCTGACCGGGTTCGATCGCATTCGCGATCTCGATGCGGGTTCGTGGCACCCTGCCGGCTGCGGGCCAACCGGGGTCCCCACTCTGGCAGCGGCGCTCGAGGTGATGTTGCCGGACTCGATCCCGCTGATCGAGCACAAGGCCGGCCTCGCCAGCGACTACGTGACGGAGCTGCGCCGTCTCGACCGCATCGAGCACTGCATCCTGCAGTCGTTCGATTGGACATTCGTGGCCGCGGCGCAGGAACTCGCCCCCGAGCTGGCGGTCGCCCTGCTTGGGCCTTCCCCGGGCTGCGGCTCTCCCGATGCGAACTCACTCGCCTGCGCCAACGAGATCGGAGCCGGGATGCTGCATTGGCACGATCGCAGCCTGACCAGGGACGATGTCCGCCGAGTCCACGCGAGCGGGCTGCTGGTCTGCACCTACACCACCGATGACGAACTGGGCTTCCTCGGCGCAGCCCTGATGGGGATCGATGCCACGTGCACGAATGCGCCGGCCCGCCTGCTGGCGCTCGGCCGCGGTGCGTGACATCACCCGTTCGCGGCCCACCGCGAACGATGCGTCATCCCACTGCCTGCGCGACTACTGCGCCTGCGAGCTACTGCACCGTGAGGGTGCAGGTCCGGTTCGCGGAGTCGATCGCCAGCGTAATCAGATACCCCTGCTGCGCCTGATCGGCGATCAGGACCTGGACGACCGGGACCGACGCGGCCGAGTAGGCCTGAAGGATCGAACGACGGATCGTGACCTCACGCCCCGAGACCGGCAATGCTATCGCCTCGCCATTGCTGGGCTCCGTGGCGGTGGCGATCACATGACCGCACTCCTCGGAAACGACCAGGGTGAGATCGTTTTCGAAGTCCTCAGCGCTGAAGGACTGCCCCATGGCAGGCGAGGAACAACCGAGTTGCTGACTCCGGGGCAGGATCCACACGCCCGTCCCACCGGCATTCTCCCCGCCCTCGCCACCAACTCCTGGCATGGCAAAGCAAAGGGCCAGAAGGGATGCGGCGAAACAACGGACGAGGAGCTTCATGGTCTGCGCCTGGGTGAGGAGGGCCTTCCAGGATACTCGAATCGACATGACAAGGTGAGGCGGTTGAGGGAATTCCCCGTAGGCCGCCCCCGATCAGCCGGCTTCCGAGAACCAAACCGGAAGCGTTTCCGCAAAGGCACCTTGGACACCGGGGTTGCTCCGGACCAGGTGCAGGAACTGACTGCGTCGGCGAAGCTCGCGGGCGACGGCCCCGCGACGATGCGGCAACTCGTCGTGGAGTCGCCTGAACCACAGCAGGCTCTCTTCGAACTCGCCCTTGAGGCCATAGGCTAGACCGAGGTTGAAATACGCCATGCCGAGCCTCGGCTGACGCTCCACAGCACCGGACTCGACGACTTCGCGTAAGAGCAGCGCCGCGGCGTCGCAGTCGCCTTCGTCCAAGTAGAGGTTGCCCAGATTCAACAGCGCATAGCCGCGAACGACCCGATCATCGGTACCGGCCAACACGAGTTGGAACTGCTTCTTCGCCAGTGATCGCTGGCCACGTACGTGATGGACCAGCCCGAGGTAGATGCGCGATTCGTGCGAGTCCGGTGCCAAGCCGAGGCACTCGGTCAACAGCCGCTGCCCCTTGGCCAGACTCTCGGTCTGCGAACACCAGTGACCATCGAACAGTTCTCGCGCCGCGACCCACTCGCTGCCATCGCCGACATGACCGCCGAGACCAGGAGGCCCGCCAGCCTCGACAGACCTGGCAACCTCGTCGAGGAAGTTGCGCCCACGCTGCGCCATGTCGGGCATCGGCACCGGCTCCTTGGAAACCTCGCGTGAGAAATCAGGCGACAGGCCCATCAAGACGAAACAGCGACCGAGTTCGTAGAGGATCTTCGACAGCCTTTGTCGATTCTCCACCAGGGCGTGGCGCAGACGCGCGGTAGGCGCCGAACCCCTACCCTCCGCATCAGAATCACTGCCTTCCGCCTCAACTCCTGCGGTATCGATGACCGCGGCGTCAACTGCTGCGACATCGCGATGCAACCGGACTTGCTGGCGAATGCCGGCGAGGAAGCCCCGGCAAGACGGGCAGGCATCCGAGTGCACCATTACACGACGAACCGAAGGCGCATCCAGCTCACCATCCAGCATGGCCGAGAGATCGACCTGGATTTGCATGCACGGGTCGCGCTCGCGTTCGCGCTCGAGAGAAGGCAGCTCAGGCATTGGTTGGCAGGGACTAGCAGGCGACCCGACAGCAGTCACCTATCGAGGAACCTGGCTTTCTCAAATGACGCGATTTCGCGACAATTGACCAGTCCTCCGGACATCACGCGACCACCTGAGGCGAAGCGGTCG
>JAGQRA010000270.1 GCA_020425885.1 Planctomycetota bacterium
CTATGGCCAGGCACCGGCCGAGGCGCTCGACGGCGTGTTGCGCGTGGTTCGGCTCGGCGGCGTCGTCGCGTTCACGATGCGCACCGATTTCTTCGAGGAGAACTCGATGGGGATCCGCGCCCGCATGGAGGCGCTCGAGAAGGACGGCACGTGGCGCCTGCTCGAACGCACCGAGCCGATGCCCTACCTCCCCAAGAAGGACCCGAAGGCGATGTTCCGCGTGCACTGCTATCGCGTCATCGGCAACCTGCGGGCCGAGGTCGAGGACGGCTTCTCCGGCGCCGTCCGCGAAGCGCTCGAAGGCGACGACTGGGTGAAGGGCATCGATCACGCGTGGATCTGGGACTCGACGGCTTCCCGGCTCTACGAGCGCTACACGCACACGGACGGCTACTACCTGACCGACTGCGAGGAGGAGATCCTCCGCAACAATGCCATCGAGATCCTGGGCGCCGAGTCGCGGATCGTCGAACTCGGCTGCGGCTCGGCTCGCAAGATCAGCCACGTACTCAAGGCGGCGGTCGACCAGAGCAGGAAGGTGCACTACGTGCCGATCGACGTCTCCGCCGGCGCGCTGCGCTCGACGCAGGCCGAGCTGCGCCGGCGATTCGGCGATCGGATCGACATCGAACCGCGCCAGGGCATGTTCGAGGACACCCTTCCCGATCTGCCGCTCGACCGACCGAAGCTCGTGTTCTTCTTCGGTTCCTCGATCGGCAACCTGGCCAGCGTCGAGGAGACCGTCGTGTTCTTGCGCCAGCTCGGCGAACGGCTCGGCCCGCACGACCGCTTCGTCGTCGGCATCGACCTCCACAAGGACCAGGCCGTGCTGGACCGCGCCTACAACGAAGAGGAGGCGTGCCGCGACTTCTTCGTGCACATGCTTCGTCGCATCAACGAGTACCTCGGCGCCGACTTCGATCCGCGGGTCTTCGAGCTGAAGTCGTCCTACGATCTCGAAGAGCCCTTCGAAGGGCTGCATACTCGTCGCATGGGGCTGCGGGTCGCCCCCACCGAGCCACAGCGCACCTGGATCGAGAAGCTCCGGATGGAAGTTCAGCTCGAGCCCGGCCAGCCGGTCCAGGTCGGCATCAGTCGGAAGTACGAACCCGAGCAGATCGGCCGTCTCGCCGAGCTCGCGGGCCTTACGATGACGCGCCAGTGGTTCGACGAGCGCGGCTGGTTCTCGATGAACGAACTCGTGCGAAAGGACTCGGAGCTCGGAGGCAGGCGGCGGTGACCACCGCTGCGGCGATCCGTCTCGAGAACGTGAGCCGCGCATTCGCCGGCGCGGGTGGCGAGCCCGTGCCGGCCCTCAGCAGGTTGAACCTCGAGATCGGCGAGCGCCAGACCGTGGCGCTGCTCGGGCCGAGCGGGTGTGGCAAGACGACGACCTTGCGGCTGATCAATCGCCTGATCGACCCGACGTCGGGCAGGGTGCTCGTCGGCGGTCTCGACGTCGCCACCGCGGACCCGATCGCGCTGCGTCGCGGCATGGGCTACGTGATCCAGAGCGGCGGACTGTTTCCGCACATGGACGTGAGCCGCAACATCGGCCTGCTCTGCGAGCTCGAAGGCCACGAACGCGAGCGCATCGACGCGCGGGTCGGCGAGCTGCTCGAACTCGTTCGGCTCGACCCGAGCGAGTACGGCCATCGCCATCCGGGCGAGCTCTCGGGCGGCCAGCGTCAGCGCGTCGGTGTCGCTCGCGCACTCGCGCTCGATCCACCCGTCCTGCTCATGGACGAGCCGTTCGGGGCCCTCGACCCGATCACGCGTGGCGAGCTGCAGCGCGACTTCAAGGCGCTCGGGGAACTCGTCGACAAGACGACCGTGTTGGTCACGCACGACCTCGACGAGGCGTTCCTGCTGGCCGATCTGATCGCGGTGCTGCGCAAGGGTGAGCTCGTGCAGTTCGCCACGCCCGACGAACTGCGCGCTCGGCCCGCCGATGCCTGGGTTGCCCGCTTCGTCGAGGGAGGCCGGGATGCGTGAGTTGCTCGCCATGTTCGGCGTGCTGGCCGCGACCCTCCCGCTGGCGGCTCAGGCGACGGCTCCGCCGGGACGCTTCGTCGTCGCGAGCAAGAACTTCACCGAGTCGGCGATTCTGGCCGAGATGATCGCGCTGGTCGTTGCCGAGCACACCGAACTGGTCGTCGAACACAGGGCGAGCCTCGGCGGCACGATGGTCTGCTTCGGCGCGCTGCGGACCGGTGACATCGACTGCTATCCGGACTACACCGGCACCGGCTGGGCGATCGTCCTCAAGGAGACGGAGAAGATCTCCGATCCGCTCCGCACCTTCGCGCACGTTCAACGGCGCTATCGCGAACTCTACGACATCGAATGGCTGGCGCCGTTCGGGCTGCAGAACAGCTACGCGCTGGCGATGCGCGAGCCCCAGGCCAGCGCGCTCGGCATCACGACGATCACCGAGCTCGCGGCCCGTGCCGGCGAGTTGCGCGCCGGCTTCAGCATCGAGTTCCACGATCGCGAGGACGGTTGGGCCGGGTTGCGCGAGCACTATCACCTGCGCTTCGCCGAGGTCAGGCCGATGGAGCACAGCCTGGCCTACGACGCCATCGCGTCCGAGAGCGTCGACGTCATCGATGCCTACACGACCGACGGCAAGCTGCCGCGCTACGGGCTGCGGACGCTGCGGGACGACCGGGGTTTCTTCCCGCCCTACCACGCGGCGCCGATCGTGCGCGGCGAGGTGCTGCGGGCGCATCCCGAGCTGCGACGGGCGCTCGGTCTGCTGGAGTTCGCGCTCGACGACGAGGCCATGACCGGCCTCAACTACGAGGTCGAAGAGCGGGGCCGGAAGGCCCGCGACGTCGCCCGGCAGTTCCTCGAGGAGCGGCAGATCATCGCCGCCGACATCGCCGGGTCGGAAGAGGTGACTCGAACCTCGCTGCTGCCCTTCCTGTGGGATCGCCGCTGGCAGACGCTCTGGCTGATCGGCGAGCACCTGTTCCTCAGCCTGCTCGCGGTGTTGCTCGCGACGGCGTTCGCCGTGCCGCTCGGCATCGCGATCCGCAGCCACCGCATCGGCGAACGCATCGCCCTGGGCGCCGCCGGAGCGGTGCAGACGATCCCGAGCCTGGCGCTGCTCGCGTTCCTGATCGCGATCCCGGGATTCGGTCTGTCGGGGCGCTCGGCGATCTTCGCGCTGTTCCTCTATGCGTTGCTGCCAATCCTGCGCAACACGGTCACCGGTCTCAGGGGTATCGATCCGGTGCTGATCGACGCCGCGATCGGAATCGGACTGACCGACGGCCAGATCCTGCGCCGCGTCCGGCTGCCGCTCGCGGTGCCGACGATCATGGCCGGAGTACGCACCGCGACGGTGATCGGCATCGGCGTCGCGACGCTTGCCGCGTTCATCGGCGCGGGCGGGCTCGGCGGCCCGATCGTCCAGGGGCTCTATCTCAACGACACCAACCTGATCCTCGCCGGCGCGATCCCCGCGGCGCTGCTCGCGCTGCTCGCCGACTGGGGGCTCGGCCTCGCCGAGAAGCGCCTGACGCCGAAGGGAACCTGAGCGGTCTCGGCCAATCGCCACAAGGGCGGCACGGTGGCGGAGTGCAAAGACAGTCGAAGCAGTTCATTCCGCCGGCTTCGAGGTAGATTGGGCCCCCCCTCACCTTTCGCTGCCCGGCTTCAATGCTCCGATCGCTTCGGCCATCCGCGTTCCTCCTCCCCTTCCTCCTCGCGGCCACCGCCGGCCAGGTCCTCGCCCAGCAGAGCCACGATCCGCTGGCGATGGGCAAGATGTGGACCTTCGAGAATCCGCCGCTGGCGTACCTCGAGCAGGAGTACGGCTTCAAGCCGGATCAGAAGTGGCTCGATTCGCTGCGGCTCGGCGCGCTGCGACTCGGCGAACGCGACAACCCCTGGTGCTCGGCCTCGTTCGTCTCGCCGCAGGGCCTGATCATGACCAACCACCACTGCGTGCGCGACGAGGTGGCGAAGATCCAGGGCCGCAACGACTGGGTGAAGGACGGCTACGCGGCGACCGCGCTCGAAGACGAGGTCCGGATTCCGGGCCTGACCGTACAGCAGCTGGTCGCGCAGGAAAACGTGTCGGCGCAGATGGGTGCTGGCATCGGCGCCGGCGACGACGACCTGACGATCACCGAGAAGAAGGCGGCCAACGAGAAGGAGATCCTGGCTGCGGCCGACAAGGCCCATCCCGATCGCATGCACCAGATCGTCGAGCTCTACCAGGGCGCGGTGTACCAGCTCTACAGCTATCGCGTCTTCGACGATGTGCGCCTCGTGCTCGCGGTCAACCTGCAGTGCGCGCACTTCGGCGGCGACCCCGACAACTTCACCTTCCCGAGGTGGAGCATCGATTTCTCGTTCGTGCGCGCCTACGCGGACGACAAGCCCGCCGACACCAGCGCGAACTACTTCCGCTGGCGTCAGGACGGTGCCCGCGAGAACGAGCTCGTGTTCGTGCCGGGCAATCCCGGCAGCACCAACCGACTGCTGACCGTGGCCCAGCTCGAGGTGCAGCGCGACGTCGAGTATCCGATGATCCTCGAGCAGCTCGGCAACGGCATCGCCATCCTGAATCGCTTCGTCGAACAGGCGCCCGGGCTGCTGACGACGATCCTGAGCTGGGAGAACAGCAACAAGGCGTTCGGCGGCATGCTCCGCGGGTTGCAGGACGAGGTGTTGATGGCCAAGAAGCGCGCCCACGAGGAGCACTTCGTCAACGCCGTCGCCGCCAATGCCGAATGGAAGGAGCGCTACGGCAGGATCTGGAGCGAGCTCGAGGTGCTGGCCGAGCGCAGCCGCAAGATCCAGCCGAAG
>JAGQRA010000271.1 GCA_020425885.1 Planctomycetota bacterium
CAGTCGGCGCAGCAACCCGACCGCCGCCGCCGGATCGGCTTCCGCCAGGCGCTCGGTCTCGGCAATGAGCTGGCGCAGCAACTTGCCCCAGTCGCTGGTCCACTGCCGTTCGGCGAGCAGCCCCTCGGCATTGTGCCGGAAACGCTTCAGGCTCTCGGCGACATCGACCGACACCGTCGGCGGTTGCCAGTTCGTGAAGTGGATCGAACGCACTTCCACTGCCTGATCGCGCCGGCCCGCCAGCTCGGCCTGCAGCACGCGGAAGGCATGCCGCAGGTCGCGGAACGGTGCACGTTGGGAGAATCGAGCTTGGCGTGGGCGACTACGATCGAAGGGGTCGAGGCGGTTGGGACCGATCTGGTCCACGACCCAGCTCTCGGCGGCGGCGACGAGCGGGCGCAACGGCGGCAACCGGCCCCGATCCGAGGCGATCTCGACCAGCACCTGTTCGGGATCCGCCGACAGGCGGTGCACGAGTGGGGGCAGGTCGAGGGTGGTGTCGGCCTCGAGGAATCGTTGCCGCAGCACGGTCGGTGCGTCATTGGGATCGATGCGGGCGCCTTCGACGATGTCGAGTCGCTGCAGCTCGCTGAGGCGCGCCGCCGCGACCCAGCGGGTGAAGTGTCCGGGCCGACGATCGGCGACGATGTCGGCATAGATGGCGCCGGCGGCGGCCGAGTCGAGATCGAGCACCTCGCGCAACCAGGCGCGATGCAGCGGCGACGAGCGGGAGGTTGTCGGCTCGGCCGTGTTCGCCGCGGTTGGGGCCCGTTCGGTCGGGGTCGGCCTCGGCTCCTGCGCGGCCCGATCGACGGTCGGGACGCAGAGCACCACCGCCATTGCCGCGGTGGACGCGCACAGCGCGAAGGGGCTCACGATTCCTCCTTGAGCTCGGATTCGAAGCGATAGCCGAGCCCGTGCACGGTGACGACGTGGATCGGGTTCTCGACATCGTCCTCGATCTTCTTGCGCAGGCGCGCGATGTGGTTGTCGACGGTGCGCGTGGTCGGCAGGTGGACGTAGCCCCAGACGCGGCGCAGCAGATCCTGGCGGCTGACGACCTCGCCGCGGTGGTCGATCAGCATGCGCAGGATCTCGGCCTCGTAACGCGACAACTGCGCCTCGTGGTCGTTGCGCACGACGGTGAAGCGGCGCCAGTCGACGACCAGGCCGTCGAAATGCATGACCGTCGCCACAGGCTTGCTGTTGACGCCGGCCTTGGCACCGGTCTGGGTGCGTCTCAGCACGGCGCGGATGCGGGCGGTCAGCTCGCTCAAGCCGAACGGCTTGGTCAGATAGTCGTCGGCGCCGAGTTCGAGGCCGGCGACCTTGTCGCGGTCCTGGCCCTTGGCCGAGACGATGATGATCGGGGTCTCGAGGCCGGTCTGGCGAACGCTGCGCAACACCTCGAGCCCCGGCATGCCTGGCAGCATCAGGTCGAGCAGGATCAGCGAGGCCTTGCCATCCTTGGCCTTGCGTAGTCCCTCGGTGCCATCGGCGGCCGTCTCCACGGCGTAGCCCTCGAGCTGCAGGTTGTGCTTCAGCCCCTCGCGCAGGTCGGGCTCGTCTTCGATCACGAGGATGCTGGTTTCGATGAGGTTGGTCATTGGATTCTGTCCTTGCTGCCGGGCGCGGGCTCGGCGAGCGGCAGGGTCAACCGGAACACGGCGCCGCCGCCGTCGCGCGGGGCCGCCGTGGCTTCGCCGCCATGGGCGCGGGCGAAGTGGCGCACGAGGCTGAGGCCGATGCCCGCGCCGCGCACCTCGCCCGAGTTGCTGGCGCGATAGAACGGGTCGAACACGATCTCGCACTCCGCTGCCGGAATGCCGCGGCCGCGGTCGCGCACCTCGATCGCGACCTCGTCTCCGGATCGGACGAGGTCGAGTTCGATGGCATGGTCGTCGTCGCCTTCGATCGCGTACTTGGCCGCGTTCTCGAGCATGTTGACGACCGCGCTCTCGCACGCATTCTCGTCGCAGTGGACGCGGGCCTCGCCGTGGACGGTCTCGACCAACACCGCGCCGCGGGCCTCGAGGTGGGGGGTGTAGGCGTCGCAGATGCGATGCAGCAGCGTCGGCAGATCGATCGTGGAAGGCGAATAGGCCAGCGTGCCGGCCTGCTGTCGTGAGAAGTCGAGGATGCGCTGGATCATCGTCGTCAGCCGCTCCGACTCGCGGGCGATGATGCCGCCGAAGTGTCGGGCCTGCTCGGTGTCGCGGGCGCGCCCGAGCAGCAGGGTCTCGCCATACATGCGGATCAGCGCCAGCGGCGTCTTGAGCTCGTGCGAGACCCGCGAGACGAGGTCGACCTTGAGCGCGGCCAGCTCGGCCTCGCGCGAGACCGAACGCCACAGCCACAACGCGCCGGCCATGGCGGCGCCGAACAGCGTGAGCAGCAGCAGGAACCGGGTGTGGGCCTGGGCTCTGGCCTCGGCGAGGATCCTGTCGGCGTCGGCCGGCCAGACGCTGAGCTTCATCTCGTGCACGACCTTGGAGTTGGCGACGTAGTCGTCGGGCACCGTCGTCGGTGGCTCGACCAACGGGATGCGTTTGGGATCGTGCACCGCCAGCACGAACCGGCCATCCGAACCGACGAAGCGCTCGAGCGCCGGCGCCATCAGCAGGTCGAGATCGATGTGGAGGCCGACGCGGGCGGCACCCTGGTAGCGTTCCTTCTCGGCCTCGGTGGCCTGGCGCACCCAGAGCATGGTCGTCGAGTCGCCGAGCGTGGCCACGATCTCGAGGTGATCGGGCTCGGTCTCCGCGCGCGCGCTCTGGCGCAGCTGCTGGCGCAGGTCACTGCGCAGCAACGCGACGTAGTCGCCGGCGAAGGTGCGGGTCTGGGCCCGCTGTCGCTCGGCATGCACGATGCCGAGGGCCGCGGCGCGGCCTTCGTGGTTCTCCGGGATGCCGTCGACCAGGCGCTCGACGAGCTCCGTACGCAGGCCGTCGGGGAGATAGCTGTAGTGGAGGTGACCCGCGATCCGCTCGAGCAGCGCGATCCGGTCCTCGACCGTGCCGATCTCGGCCAGCGCGAGTTCGGCGAGCGCGCCGTAGTCGTCGTAGAAGCGGAGGAACTGGCGCGGCATGGCGAAGACCTGGTCGCGCACGTGCTCGAACCGCTCGCGCGCCTGCTGCCGGCGCCCGAGCTTCTGCAGCACGGTGGCGAGACGGAAGTGCACGATCACGCTGAGGCCGCGTGTCGATTCCTCGGCGGTCTCCATCTTCTGGATCAGGTGCTGCAGCATCCGTTCGGCAGCCTCGAAGTTGCCGGTCGTCAGCAACAGGTCCGCGGCGTCGAGCCCGAGCGTGATCGCATTCTCGCGGACCCGAGGCATCGTGGCGAAGGGCAGACCGAGCTCGGGATCCGGCGGCCGCGGCCAGACCAGACCGCCCTGTTCGTCGAGGACGAGGATGTCGAGCAGGGCCGCATGGCGATCCTGTTCGCGCAGCTGCAGCGTGGTTCGCACGGCGCCCAGGTCGGCGAGCAGGTTCTGCGATTCTGTCGCCAGCACCTGGACCTGATCGATCTGCTGCTCGAAGGCCAGAGCGGCGCCGTCGAGGAACTCCTGGGCACCGCCGCTGATCGCGGTCTGGATGCGCGCACCCTGGCGTTCGAGCTCGCTCTGGCCGAGCACGGCGAGAACGGCGAGCGGCACGAGGAACGTGCAGAGCGCGAGCAGGTGGCGGCGGCTGAAGCGCGAACGCGGGTTGGACATCTGGCCGGCGGCTAGCGTAGCGCCGGCAGCACTTCCCGGCGATGAGGCCGGCTGCCGGATTCCGTGTCGGGGTCACGCTTCCTTGTCGGGGACACCGCCGCGGTCGGCGGGCAAGGTCGGTCTGGATCCGGCGAGCCATCGCAGTCGATCGCGCACGGCGGCGATGGTGCGGTCGGGAGTCGAGGTCCCGGCGGTGAGACCGACGACTCGGCGCCCGTGGAGCCACGACGGGTTCAGCTGGTCGGCCGATTCGATACGGATGGCGTCGACGCCGGCGTTGGTCGCCGTCATCGCCAGCTGTCGCGTGTTGTTGGAATCGATGCCACCGACGACGACGAGGCCGTCGATGCGCGGCAACAGGTCGTCGAGCGCCTGGACGCGGGCCTTGGTCGGGCTGCAGATCGTGTCGCGGTAGCAGACGTCGGCATGCGGATTCGCCGCCCTGATGGCGGCCACGATGGCGACCGCCGTCGCCGCCCGGGTCGTGGTCTGACAGAGGACGCCGAGCCGCCTCTCGGGCCAGGTAGTGACGTCGCCGGGCGCGCCGACCACGATCGGTCGATCGAGATCCTCGACGATGCCGCGCACCTCGACGTGGCCGGGTCGGCCGATGACGATCACGCGGCGCCCCTCCTGCTGCAGCGCCTGCGCCGCCTCGTGGGCCTTCTGGACCAACGGGCAGGTCGTGTCGACCAGGACCTTGCCTGCCGCCGTGAGCCGATGGCGCTCGCGCTCGCTGATGCCGTGTGCGGTCACCATGACCGTCGGTGTCGCCGGCAGCGGCCGCTCCGCCTCGGCGGTGCGGCGGAAGCCGCGGCGATCGAGTTCGCGCAGGACCTCGCCGTTGTGGACGAGTTCGCCGTGGATCGTGACCGCGGTCGGATCGGCCGTGCGGTCGAGGATGGCCAGTGCGTCGCGGACTCCGAAACACATGCCGTGTTCTGCTGCTTCGAGGATGATCATGAGGAGGTCGGCGTTGTCTTTGCAATGCAAAGTAATGGCCGATGCGGAATGCGCAAGGGGGTCAGTGCGCGCCCGACCGGCCGCGACGGACGACTACCGGCGGAACAGTTCGATGTCGGCGTGCGGGTGGTGGGCCGTCACCGCCTCTGGCAGCGGCTGCGGCGCGAAGCCGAGATCGGTCAGGGCCGACGCCGCGATCGTGGTGCGCCCATGCTTGAGCACGACGAAGTGGCACTCCGG
>JAGQRA010000272.1 GCA_020425885.1 Planctomycetota bacterium
GCAGGTGATCCCGCTCGATGCCGGTTCGCCGGGCGGACTGCTGTCGGCGACGGCAGGGTTGCGGTTCCGCATCTGCCTGCGGTAGTGCGCCGCGCGCCGTAGCCAGGCAGCTCCCGGGGGGCAACGCTCCCCGGTTCAGGAATCGATCACCACGAGGTCGTCGATCTGCCACAGGCGGATCAGGCCGGCCTGCTCGATCGCCTCGAGCGGGACGTCGTCGAGGCCGGTGTGCTCGAACTCGAGGGGGTCGAGGACGAGGCGCGACTTGTCGGCCACGGGATCGTCGAGCCACTCGACGCGGGCGACCGGATTCCACGATGCCAACGGCACCCTGGACACGCCGCGGGTGCCGTTGGGCCGGCGGTAGGTGACCTGCCGGAACGACTCGCGGACGAGGTCGATGCGCAGCGTCGGGCCGGCGGTCTCGATGACGAATCGGGCGCCGTTGTCGCCCATGCGTTCGACCTCGGGGATCTCGGCGTAGCCGACCATGTGGATCCCCGGCACCTCGTCGCGAAGCCGTTGCCAGCCGACCCCGGCCTCGAGCGAGCCCAGGTGGTGTCGACGTTTCCAGCCGGTCGCCATGCATTGGTAGACGATGCTGGGATCGTCCCGGCGGATGGCCTCGAGCAGGGTCGCGACGGTGTCGGTGGGGGTGTCGTAGGTGACGCTGACCCACCTGCTCTGGTCGGGGCCGCAGAAGAACCGGCTCAGGGAGCAGCAGCTGGACAGGGCGACCAACAGCATGGGCGCTGTGGCGTGGCGGAGTCGGATTGCCATCGCGGGCAATCTTGCACCTTGCCATCGAGCATTCCCATCATGGTATCCGCGCACCGCCGGTGGGAGTTTTTGCCAGCGCCAACTGTATACTGCCCCGCCCAATGTTCGCGGCCACCGTCTTCAGCTACCTGCCTTCCCAATGAATCGTCTTCTCACCGCCGGTCTCCTTCTCGTAGCCACCGCGTCCTGGTCGAATGCCCAGGAGCTCGAGCCTGCAGCGCCGGTCAAGAAGGCCGCCGGGGAGGTTCAGGACTTCGCCGTCACGCCGAACTCCCCCCAGCAGTCGGCCGGAACGGGCGGCAACACCTGGTTCCCGGTCACGGAGATCGACCTGGGGACGTTCTTCGGTGCCGAGCACGCCACCGGCAAGTTCTCGTTCGAGAACCCGGGCGAGAGCGAGATCCTGTGGCGCGGCCTGCAGGGTAGCTGCACCTGCGCCAAGGCCGTCGTTCGGATCGGCGACCGCACCTACGAGCTGAGCTCGAAGCCGACCCCCAATCTGCTCGTCCGGCTCGACAAGGGCGCGGACGGCAGTGAGATCCGCGAGACGGTCAAGCAGATCGCGATCGGGCCGGGCGAGAAGGGTGAGGTCGAGGTGCACCTCGACATCCCCAACGTGCCGGGGCCGCGCCAGGCGCACCTCGATGTCCACACCACGGACGAGCGGCTGCCGCAGTTCAAGCTCAAGTGGAAGGCCACCTCGGCGAAGCTGTTCGTGGTCTCGCCGGCGGAGATCAACCTCAACAAGATGACGTGGAACGAGACCCGTGAGTTCACGGTCACCGTCACCTCGCCGCTGCACAAGGACTTCAACATCACGAGCATGGACGACGCCGGCGAGGCCTTCGACGTCAATTACGAGAAGACCATGAACGGCGACATGGCGACCTGGACGATCCACGGCAAGTACGGCCCGGTCGGCTCCGATGTCGCCGGCGGCGGCATGCTCAAGTTCGTCACCGACGTGCGTGGCGCGACCTCGTTCACGGTGCGCGTGATGGCGCTCGTCCAGGGGCCACTCGAGGTCAAGCCGGGCGGCTTCCTGCCCTTCGGCATGATCCGGCACGGCAAGGAGCTGAAGAAGGAGGTCTCCTTCGAGCCCAACGACGGCCTGAAGATCGAGGCCACCAAGCTGACCTTCGAGAAGCTGACGGTGCCCGAGGAGTTCGTCGCCGTCTCCAGTCACAACGACGGCAACAAGCTGATCGTCGAGATCGTCGTCAATGACAAGGCGCCGGCCGGCCTGCTCAAGGGCGAACTCGTGGTCGACCTCAACCACCCGCTCGTGAAGCAGAAGCGGATCATGTTCAACGGCTTCGTCAGGTGAGACCCTGACGGCAGGACGGCTGCGGCCGCCTGCCAGCCATCGCGGCAGGGCCGCAGTCATGGCGGAGCTGGCGTCCATCGACGCCGGCAGCGATGATCGCTGTCGCCGCCGCGACGGGACGGAATGCGCGTATTGCGAGGGCTTCGCGCCGCGGAGTTGGTATCGTGCCCAGCTCCTCGTGACCTCGCAGCACCATGGGCCGACACGACCTGCCTAGCGCGCATTCGGACGAGCAACTGCGCTCGTTCATGAAGGCGATCCTCGCCGACGTGCACGCGCTGGATCGGATGCTGCGGGAGGACCGGTTCGAGACCGGAGTGCGACGCATCGGTGCCGAGCAGGAGGTGTTCCTCGTCGATCGATCGGGGCGCGCCTGGCGCGGAGTCGACGCGATGATGCGCGAACTGGCCCACCCGCAATTCACCTACGAGCTGGCGCAGTACAACCTCGAGTGCAATCTGCTGCCGCGCGAGTTCGGCGGCAAGTGCCTGTCGGAGATGGAGGTCGAGGCCCGGGACCTGCTGCAGCTGGCGCGCGAGACGGCGCAGAGGCTCGGCGGCGGCATCGTCCTCACCGGCATCCTGCCGACCTTGCGCCGGTCCGACCTGGGCATCGATTCGATGGTGCAGAATCCGCGCTACCTCGCGCTCAACAACGCGATGTCGCAGCTGCGCGGCGGCGAGTTCCAGTTCCGCATCAAGGGCGTCGACGACTTCGAGATGACGCACGACAACGTCATGCTCGAGTCGTGCAACACGAGCTTCCAGATGCACTTCCAGGTCGGACCCCGCGAGTTCGCCAAGCTCTACAACGTGGCCCAGGCGATCACGGCCCCGGTGCTGGCGGCGGCCGTGAACTCGCCGCTGCTGCTCGGCCGTCGCCTGTGGCGTGAGACCCGGGTCGCCTTGTTCCAGCAGTCGGTCGACGCCAGGTCGGCGGCGCACCAGATGCGGGGGCGGCGACCGCGCGTCAACTTCGGCGATGGCTGGGTGCGCGACTCGGTGCTCGAGATCTTCCGCGAGGACATCGCCCGGTTCCGGGTCGTGCTCGCGACCGAGCTCGACGAGGATCCCGATGTCGTGTTGGATCGCAACGAGGTCCCCAACATGACGGCGCTGCGCTTGCACAATGGCACCGTCTATCGCTGGAACCGGGCCTGCTACGGCATCGGCGCCGGCAAGCCGCATCTCCGCATCGAGGCTCGGGTGTTCCCGGCCGGACCGACGGTGGCCGACGAGATCGCCAACGCCACGTTCTTCTTCGGTCTGATGGCGGCGGTGTCGCACGAGTTCGACGACGTCTCGAAGGTGATGTCCTTCGATGACGCGCAGGGCAACTTCATCGCCGCGTCGAGGCTCGGCATGCAGTCGAACCTGGTCTGGTTCCACGGCAAGGAGTTCGCCGCCCAGGAGCTGATCCAGGACGTCCTGCTGCCGATGGCGCGCGCCGGCCTCGAGGACGCGAAGGTCGACGGCGAGGACATCGAGCGCTATCTCGGCATCATCTCCGAGCGCGTCAGGCGCGGCCGCACCGGCGCCCGTTGGATGCTCGATTCGCTGTCGGCGATGGGCGACAAGGGCACCAAGAACCAGCGCATGCACGCGCTGGTGCGGGCGCTGCAGACGCGGCAGGAGACCGGCGATCCGGTGCACACCTGGGACCTGGCCGATACCGGTGAGTTCGACGGCTGGAAGGAGAGCTACGTCCAGGTCGGGCAGTTCATGACCACCGACCTGTTCACGGTCCACCCCGAGGACGTCGTCGACCTCGCCGCGAGCCTGATGGACTGGCGCCACATCCGGCACGTGCCGGTCGAGGACAACGAGGGCAAGCTGGTCGGGCTGGTCTCGCACCGGTCGCTGCTGCGCCTGGTCGGTCAGGGCATGCGCGGCGCGGATCGCAACCCGGTCGCGGTCAAGGACATCATGCGGCGCGATCCGATCACCGTCACCTCCGGCACGCCGACGCTCGAGGCCATCGAGCTGATGCGGCTGCACCGGGTCGGCTGCCTGCCGGTCGTCGAGGAAGGCTGTCGGCTGGTCGGGATCATCACCGAACGCGACCTGATCCGGGTCGCCGCGATGTTGTTCGAGAAGCACCTGCGCGAGGCCTCGGTCGAATGAACGCGGCGGTACTGGAGCTGCCGACCGTGCGGCGCGAGCTCGGAGTGTGGGACTGCGGTCGGCCGGGACCGACCCTGCTGGTGATCGCCGGAATGCACGGCAACGAACCGGCCGGCGTGCTGGCGGCGCGGCGCGTGCTCGAGCGTCTGCAGGCCGATGAACTCGCCATCGGCGGACGTCTGATGGCCTACGCCGGCAACCTCGCGGCTCTGACCGCCGGCCAGCGTTATCTCGAGCGCGATCTCAACCGCGGCTGGGGGGCGGCGGCGCTGGCGACCCTGGTCGGCGCCGAGGGCGCGCTCGCGGCCGAGGATTACGAGCAGCGGGAGCTGCTGAGATGCTTCGAACGCGCCATCGCGACGGCCAGCGGCCCGGTGGTCGTGGTCGACCTGCATACGAGTTCGGCCGATGGCCCGCCGTTCCTCTGTCTGGCGGACACCATCGACAACCGCCGCTTCGGCCTCGCCACCGGGGTCCCGGTCATCCTCGGCATCGAGGAGACGATCGACGGCGCTTCGCTCGAGTGGTTCGCCGATCGCGGCATCGTCGGTGTCGCCGTCGAAGGCGGCCAGCACGAGCTGCCGCAGACGATCGACCTGCTCGAGTCGGTCATCTGGCGCGCGCTCGAGTTCCTGCGCATGTTGCCGGCCGGCACCGACATCTCGACGCACCGTCGGCACCTGCAGCAGGCCTGCGCCGGCGCACCGTCGGTCATAGAGATCGTGCGCCGCCACGCGATCACCGCCGAGGACGGTTTCGTGATGCAGCCCGGGTTCGCCAACTTCCACCGCGTCGGCAAGGGCACCCTGTTGGCACGCGATCGGGGCGGCGAGATCACCGCGCCGCGCGATTGCATCGTCATGTTGCCGCTGTACCAGAAGCTCGGCGATGACGGCTTCTTCCTGGCGCGGACCGTGCGTCCGTTCTGGCTTCACCTGGCCAGCGTGGTGCGGAGGTTGCGTCTCGACGCCTGCGTGACGCTGATGCCCGGGGTACGGCGCGATCCCGAGGACGACCGGACGATCCTCGTCGACCGCCGCATCGCGCGCTGGTTCGTGACCGAGATCTTCCACCTGCTCGGCTTCCGCAAGCGGCGCCAACGCGGCGAGCGGCTGGCGTTCACGCGGCGGTGGTCGCGCCGCGAGAATGCTCGTCTGCGGGGCCGTTGATCCGGGCGATCGCGCCGATCAGTCGTGGGTCAGACCGTACCAGCTGCGGTCGGTCACCCGCGGGCTCAGATCGGGCGGCAACAGCAGCGTGCGCGCGGCCCAGATCTCGGTGAAGACGCGGTACTTCAACGCCGTCTGGTCGAGGTAGTCGACACCGTCGCTGCCGCCGGTACCGATCCGGCGACCGATGACGCGTTCGACCATGCGGGCGTGGCGTTGACGGAACGTGAGCATCGCCTGTTCGCACTCGACCAGGCCGTCGATGACCTGGCCGGGCCAGCTCAACAGCGGCAAGGCCCGGTTGCTGTCGACGAACAGGATCGCGGCCCGCAACCGGCGCACCGCGGGGCGCTCCTCGGCCGGCGCATCATCGGCGTTGAGATGGCGACCGGCGGCCTGCAGCTGGGCGTGGTAGCGCGTGCGCAGCCGTGCCTCGTCGGCCGGGGTCAGCGCCTGGATGCCGATGGCGTGCTCGAGCGCGCGCTGGTAGAGCTGCTGATGTCCGGCCAGGAACCGGTCGATGAAGCTCGAGACCACGGCGTCGTCGTTCTCGTCGCCGGGCTGGCTGCCGTCGATCGGCGTGCGGAAGAGCCACGCATTCACCGCCTGCTTCAGCGTCGGCGTGTCCGCCAGTCGGCGCCGCACGCGCACGGTCGCCGGCGAGTCGCTGCCGTCGGCGTTCTTCAGCGCCTCGAAGTAGCTGGCCTCGTTGCCGAGCGGCAGACGTGATTCGTCCTCGAGTCCGAGCAGGATCTCGACCTCGCGCATCTGTGCCGACTGGAACCCGCTCGCCGGGTTGAGCTTGTCGCGGAACGTCAGATAGTCCTGCGTGCGCATCGTCTCCATCAGCTTGAAGTGCTGCGACGCCAGCTCGAAGCAGAGCGAGATTCGGCGCAGCCCGAGCACCGCGCCGGCGATGGCGTCTTCGGGGACAGGCACCTTGGCGAACAGGTCGCGGGCGGCGACGAGCTCGCGCAGCACGACCTTGAACCACAGCTCGTCGACCTGGTGGACGACGATGAAGCGGACCTCGTCGTTGCTCAGCGTGGCGTCGGAGTCCTCCTTGCCACCCTGCAGGGCGAGCAGCTCCTCGACGCGGATGTAGTCCCAGTAGCTGGTGGGTGACGGCGGGCTCGTGCTCATGCGGCCAATGTTGCCCCGCGACACGGGCCGGCGCACCATCAACGTGTGGGTAGTTCGAAGTCGAGCTTGAGGCGATCCTGGCCGGGGGCGATGGTGATGATCTGCTCGGTCTCGCGCATGTCGAGCAGGATGTTGAACGGGTTCTCCTCGCCGGTCTGCCTGGCCGCGGCGATCTTGTAGCGACCCGGCGGGACGCGCTTGAGCAGCGTGTAGCGGCCGTTGTTGTCGCTGACGGTCATGGCCGAGAACGGCATCCGGATCGGCTGCGCCGGTTGCCCCGGCTGGGTCTCGGCGGGCTTGGGCTGGTCCTCCGGCGGCACCGACAGCGTGACCTTGACCTGTCCGAGCGCCTGACCCTGTGCCGTCGTGAAGCCCTCGACGATCGCGCCGCGAGCCAGCCGCACGATGCCGACATCGTAGGTCTGCCCTTCCTGGTCGAGGGTGATGTCGAACGACTGGCCTTCGCAGAAGTCGGCGTGACTGACGCGGACCATGTATTCGGCGAAGGCGAGCTTGCCGAGGTGGAAGCGGCCCTTGCTGTCGGTGCGGGTGTTCAGCTTGCTGTGCTTCTCCGGGATCATCTGGCGGAAGATGTCGAAGATGCCGCCGGCGCCCGAGAAGGCATTGTTCATGTCGGTGCTGACGATGGCGCCGCTCAC
Source organism: Planctomycetota bacterium (assembly GCA_020425885.1). Next base: position 7,202 of record JAGQRA010000272.1, read on the forward strand.
CGGCGTGCCGTTGTCGTCGACGACGGTGCCGGTGATGGCCGCGCCGAGGGTCAGGTGGGCGATGACCTCGGTCGGCTCGTCACCCTCCTTGACCGAGAATGGCTCGGACAGCGACTTGGCGTGGTTGCGTTCCTCGATCTGGAAGCGGTACTCGGTGTTGCCCGACGGCAGACCCCGGATCGCCGCCCATTCGCCACCGAGGCTCGACGGGTAGTCGGCCATCGTGATGCGGCGGTCGGGGAACTCCGGGACGTTGCCGATGCCGAGCGGGTTGTTCGGGAAGTGACGCTTCAGGCTGATGCGGTAGTTCTTGAGCTCCTGGCCGTCCTTGCCGAGAACCTTGAGCTTGACCCATGGGCGCGGCGCCAGCACGAGCTTGACCTCGAC
>JAGQRA010000273.1 GCA_020425885.1 Planctomycetota bacterium
GGCATCGGCTCGGCCTGAGCCGTCGCGATGACGTCGGCGGCGAACAGGGAGTCCTTGTCACGGATGCCGCGCCAGCCCTCGGCGATGACGGCGTGACCCACCGGGGCGCGCAGTGAACTGCCGGGGCCGGCGCAGAGCAGGACGTCGGGCTGGAACTCGCGCATCGCGGTGCGGACGCAGGCGGTGAAGTCGAACGTCTCGACGACCTGTTCGCAGGTGGTGTAGCGCAGCAGCTGCCGCGGGTCGGCGGACCACGGCGAGTGGACGCAGCCGTTGCCGTCGATGAGGTGACAGCGCGGCGTTGTGACCGGCAGGTCGGCGAGGATCTCGGTGGCCTGTTGCGAGGTGCTCGCGCAGAGGCGGGTGTGGAACGGTCCATGGCCGGCCAGGCGGAACGGGAACCGGCGGTCGCCGAGTTGGATCTGCGGCAGGCGGGCCAGGAGTTCGGCCATGGCCGATTCGGTGCCGGCGATGACCTCGTGACCGCCGAGGCGGATGCTGAGGTCGCAGAACCAATCGTCGCCGCGCGCCTGCAGCTCGGCGACGAGTTCGAGGATCGCGCGGCGCAGCCCGGGGTCGGGGCGCCAGTCATGGCCTACCGCGGTGGTCAGCACCTGACCGCCGGGGACGAGCTTCTGCAACTTCGCCATCGTCGCGACGAGGCGCCGGCCATCGCTCGGCTGCAGCGCGCCGCTGGCGGGCAGCGCGGTGTACCAGCCGAGGGAGTTGCCGGCGACGGCGAGGATGTCGTAGCGCTCGCGCAGCGCCTCGACGTGGGCCAGGGTGCCGAAGTAGATCAGCTCGGCGGCGTTCTCGCCGTCGAGGTGCAGGCCCGGGCGGAACTTCTCGGCGGCGTCGATCGCGCTCAGCGTCGGCCGTCCGGCCGCGGCGCGCGCCGCATCGCAGTCGGCCAGGGCCTCGGCGATCGGGCCCGGGCGGACGGTGCGGCCGAGGAAGCCGAGTTCTTCGCGCGCGTACGAGCCGCGGCCGGGGCACAGCAGGACGGCGGTGGGACGGGTCATCGCACCTCCTCGGCGCAGATCGCGATGGCGGCGCGTTCGATGTCGGGCTCCTGCACCAGCACGAGGTTGGCGGCGGCGGCCAACGGCACGTAGCTGTCGGCGGCGGCGACGCGGCGCAGCACGCAACCGCGCAGCTCCGGATCCTGACAGAGCTCGGTGAGCAGCAGCGGGCTCGGACCGGCGTGGGTGGCGCGGCACTCGTCGACGATCAGGCAACGGCCCGTCGCCCGCACGTGTCGTTTGACCTGTTCGATCGGCAGCGGCAGCAGCCAGCGCAGGTCGAACACGCGCGCCCTGATGCCGCGCGCCCGCAAACGCCGTTGCACCCGCAGGCTCATCCACAGCCCGTTGCCGAAGGTCACGATCGTCAGGTCGTCGCCGTCCTCGGCGTCGTAGACGCGGCCTTCGCCGAGCGCCATGAGCTGATCCGGCGGCGGGTAGCCGAACTGCCAGGCGCCATCGTTCGGCTCGTGCAGGTCCTTCTGCATGTAGAGCGCGATCGGCTCGAGGCAGACGCAGACCATGCCGTGCTGCTGCGCGGCGGCGGTCATCGTGCGCAGCATCAGCACGGCGTCGTCGGCACGCGCCGGCACGCCGAGCACGATGCCCGGGATCTCGAGCAGAGCGCCGAGCGAGTTGTCGTTGTGGAAGTGCCCGCCGAAGCCCTTCTGGTAACCGAGACCGGCGATGCGCACGACCATCGGATTGCGGTAGCTCGCCGATTGCGTCACCGCGTCGCGGCCGTGCTGACCGTAGCTGAAGAACTGCAACGAAGCCGCCTCGCCGCGGATCTGGTCGATGGCGTTGTGCAGGTAGGCGAGGTACTGGATCTCCGGGAACGGCAGGCAGCCGGCCTGCGCCATGCCCTGGGCGAGGCCGAGGATCGTGGTCTCGTCGAGGATGGTGTTGAACACGCGGCCGCCGCGGAAGCGATCGTGGAGCCCCTTGGTCGCGTTGTAGACGCCGCCCTTCCTGGCGACGTCCTCGCCGAAGACGAAGGCGTTGGGGTAGGCGGCGAGGATGTCGGTCAGCGCCTCGGGGATGCGGAACGCGAGGTGCCGCGGCCGCGGATCGTCCTCGGGCAGCCGACCGCCGAAGACGCGCAGGCGGGTGTCGCGGTCGGCGGTCGCGATCGCGCACTGCTCGGGGCGCGGCCGGCGAAGCGGTGCGACCACCTCGTCGACGGTCGTCAGCTTGCGCCGCGTCGCGGCTTCGCCGGCCGCCCGCCGCAGCCGCGCGTCGGTGTCGCGGTGGAGCGCGAGGATGTCGCCCTTCGCGATGGCGCCGGTGCGCAGCAGGAGATCGGCGAAGGCCAGCAGCGGATCGCGGAGCTCATTGGCCTCGATCACCTCGAGCGGGATGTGGTTGGCCTCGACGTCGGAGCCGGCGTGACCCATCAGGCGCACGGTTCGGGTGTGCAGCAGCGCCGGCCGGCGTTGCGAACGGACCCATTCGATCGCGGCCTGGGTCGTGGCCCACACGCCCGGGAAGTCCTGGCTGTCGCAGGCGAAGTAGCGGATGCCGGGCCGCTGCTTCATCATCCGTTCGATGTAGTCGGGTGGCGTGCGCACCGAGATGCCGATGCCGTTGTCCTCGCACGCGAACAACAGCGGCATCGGCTGTCGGTGCATGACCGCGGCGCCGGCGGCATGCAGGCCCGCCTGCGCCGTGGCATGGTTGATCGAGGCGTCACCGAAGCTGCAGTAGACGATGCTGTCGAGCGGCACGCCGCTCGCCGGCGCGAGCCCCTGGCGCCGCAGCCGAGACAGCGACATCGCGAAGCCGACGGCCTTGGGCAGGTGGCTCGCGATCGTGCTGGTCTGTGGCGGCACGTGCATCGTCGGCGAGCCGAGCACCTTGTGGCGACCGCCGCTGATCGGGTCCTCGGCGGAGGCGCAGAACGACAGCATGGCGTCGAAGAACGGCGTCTCGCCGCGGCCGTGGCGCAGGCGCGCCGCCATGAACGCGCCGCTGCGATAGTGCAGGAACGCGGTGTCGGTCGGTCGCAGCAGCGTGCCGGCGATCGCGTTGGCCTCGTGGCCGGCGCTGCCGATGGTGTAGTAGCTGATGCCCTGGTCCTTCAGCTCGCGCGACAGCAGATCCTGCAGTCGGGACTGGATCGCCGATTCGAAGACGGCGACGGCCTGGCGGCGGGTCATCGCCGAGTGCGGCGCGATCGGGCCGTCGGCGGGCCCGATGAGAGCCGGGTCCGGGCCCGGATGCTGCTCGAGCAACTCGAGCAGCCGTTGACTGACAGGACCTTCACGGCGGATGGACATCGTTTCTCGGGGCGAGGATCTTACGGAGGTCTCACCGCGGTGGAACTGTTGCCTGGCACAGAGTTCTTGTCGTTCTCCTCGGGGTGGGGATAGTCGTGTGCCGCATGCGGATCCCGACCCGAATGGCGGCGGCAGCCAATCTCGCCTTCCTGTTCAGCGGCTGTGCGGCCATCGCGCATCCGGTGCCGGACGACCCACGATGGCTGTGCTATGCCGGCGGTCACGGTCCGGGTGCCGGCAAGCACATCGTGTTGATCGCCGCCGATCAGGAGTACCGCAGCGAACAGTCGCTACCGATGCTGGCGCGGATCCTGTCGGCGCGACACGGCTTCCACTGCACGGTGCTGTTCTCCCTCGATGGCGAGGGTCGGGTGAATCCGACGCTGCCCACCCGCCAGGACGTGGAGGGTACGACGCACGACATCCCGGGGCTCGAGCATCTCGCCAGCGCCGACCTGCTGATCCTGTTCAGCCGCTTCATGTCGTTGCCCGACGATCAGCTCCGACATCTCGTCGACTACTTCGACTCGGGCAAGCCGATCATCGCGCTGCGCACGGCGAACCACGGTTTCCTCGGCCGGCTGCCCTACGAGATCGACGGCCGGATCGTGCGCTTCGGCGTCGACGTGCTCGGCGGTCGCTTCCTCGCCCACCATGGCGGCTGGCATCGCGAATCGACCAGAGGGGTGGTGGTCGAGGCGCAGCGCGAGCATCCGATCTTGCGTGGAGTGACGGACGTCTGGGGGCCATCCGACGTCTATCGCACCTATCCCGAGGGCGAGCAGCTACCCGCCGACTGCACCGCCCTCGTGCTCGGCCAGCCGCTGACCGGCCTGCTGCCCGATTGCGAGCCCAACCCCGACAAGATCGCGCTGCCGATCGCCTGGACCAAGAACTGGACCGTGTCGTCGGGCCGTTCGGCCAGGATCTACCATCAGACGATGGGCAGCGCCCGCGACTTCGAGAGCGCCGGGCTGAGGCGCCTCACGATCAACGCCGCCTATTGGTGCCTCGGGCTCGAGGCCCAGATCGATGCCAATGCCAACGTCGACTACGTCGGCGACTACGCCCCGCTGGCGAGCGGCTTCGACTACGAGAAGCTCGGCGTCGAGCCGCACCCACCCGAGCACTACCGATGAGTCTGGAGTACCGAACCCGCTACGTTTCTCCAGCCTCGCATCGCGAACACGGGCGGGGTCTGGAAAAGCGAAGCGGGTTCGGTACTCCAGGCCCGCGTTGGCTGTCATGACCGGATTCAGCGCCCTGCCCGACGAGCTCCGCCACTTCGCCGCGTTCGGCGCATCGACGCTGTGTGGCGAGCTGGTCGTCGGCGATCTTCGGGTTTCGACCTTCACCAACGAGTTCTGGACCTCGGCGCAACGTGAGGGGCACAGCCTGCACGAGGTCAGCTATCGCGCCTGCTTCAAACCATCGCTGCCGGCGTTCTTCATCGAGCGATTGTCGGCGCCCGGTGATCGGGTCCTCGACCCGTTCATGGGCCGTGGCACGACGGTGCTCGAGGCGGCCCTGCGTGGCCGGGTGCCGTGCGGCAACGACGTCAACCCGCTGTCGGCGATGTTGGTGCGGCCGCGGCTGCTGCCGCCGGCGATGTCGCGGATCGATCGGCGGCTGCGAGATCTCGATCTGCATTGGCAAGGCGAGCTCGAAGAAGAACTGCTCGTCTTCTTCCATCCCGAGACGCTGCGGGCGATCCACGGCTTGCGGGCCTATCTGCTGGCGCGCGACGCCAGCGGCGAACGTGATGCGGTCGACGACTGGATCCGCATGGTGGCGATCAATCGGCTGACGGGGCACTCGTCGGGGTTCTTCTCGGTCTACACGCTGCCGCCCAATCAGGCGGTGTCGGTCGAGGCGCAACGCAGGATCAACGACAAGCGCGCCCAGTCACCGGCGCCGCGCGACGTCAAGGCGATCGTGCGCAAGAAGTCGGCCGCGCTGCTCAAGGACGTCGTGTCGTTGTGGCAGGGCGAAGCCGACGCGCTGGCGCGACAGGCGGTCCTGATCACCGGCCCGGCCGCAGCGATGGCGCAGCTGGCCGACGGCAGCGTCGGGCTCGTCGTCACCTCGCCGCCGTTCCTCGACGTCGTGCAGTATGCGGCCGACAACTGGCTGCGATGTTGGTTCGCGGGAGTCGATGCGGCGACCGTGCCGATCACGATGGCGCGCACCGTCGAAGCGTGGCAGCAGGCGATGGGCGAGGTCTTCACCGAGCTGTTCCGCGTCGTGCGGTCGGGCGGCTTTGTCGCCTTCGAGGTCGGCGAGGTCAAGAACGGCAAGGTCCGGCTCGAGGAAGCGGTGATCCCGGTCGCGGCGGCCGCCGGGTTCGTGCCGCAGTTCGTGATGATCAACGCCCAGGAGTTCACCAAGACGGCGAACTGCTGGGGCATCGCCAACAACCGGCGCGGCACCAACACCAACCGCATCGTCGTGCTGCGCCGGCCGTAGTGCGGGAGCGGTGACCCGGCGACGTCGTGGTCATCGCCCACGGCGGCTACCGCTGGCTGTTTTGACCTCAGGGCAAAATCAGCCGAACTGCTGCGAACGCTGGTTTGAGGCGTGGCCTGCCGGGCCGTGTCGCTGCTCAGCTCGGTCCGGCTCCGCCGTCCGACCGCCGGCGCAACCGCGCGAAGCCGCGCTTGCCGCTGGCACAGAACGACAGGAACCCGGCGCCCGGTGCCGTGGTGCCGACCTCGCCGCTGGCGATCGCCGAGTTCGCGTTGCGTCGGACGTCGCCGCTCTCGGCGAAGACCGCGCGAAAGCAGCGTTTGAGGTCGGCGATGACGGCCGCCTCGGTGCCGCGCCGGCGCAGGCCGACGAGGTTGAGCCCGATCAGGCAGTTGCGCTCGGCGACGATGGTGTGGGGCGGGGCGTCGTAGGACATCGAGGCGTTGCCGCTGACCATCGTGCCTTCGCCGATCCTGGCGAATTGGTGGACGCCTGCACCGCCGCCGAGGAACGCGGCGGCGCCGACCTCGACATGCCCCGCCAGCATGACATTGTTGGCGAGAATCACCCGATCACCGACATGGCTGTCGTGGCCGACGTGGCTGTTGGCCATGAGGTAGACCCCGTCGCCGATCGTCGTCCGACCACCGGCCTTGGTCGCGCGGTTGATGGTCACGCCCTCGCGAATCGTCACGCCCGCACCGACCGTGACGCCGCTTTGCGTCGCCGGATCGAAACCGAGGTCTTGCGGATCACCTCCGACCACCGCGAAGCTGTGGATCCTCGTGCCGCTGCCGATGACGGCGCCGGCACAGACTATGGCGTGGGCCGCCAGCGTCGTGCCGTCGCCGATGGTGGCGCCGTCGCCGACCACCGCGTAGGGGCCGATGGTGACGCCGAGCCCCAGGCTGACACCGGCACCGATCACGGCGGTGGGGTGCACGACGGTTTCGGCCATGGCAGTCTCGTGCATCGGGAAGTTGCGCTTCATGCTTCGATGGAACGGGGCAAGAAGCTGAGTTGCTGCCACGTGGGATCAGGGCGGGGATGATAGCACCCGACCGGATCGTCAGGGCCACGAACACGATGTTCTGAGATCGACGCCGGCCGACCGGTCGGCGGTCACCACCGTTCACTTGTCCCTGAGTTCAGCCTTCCTGATCTTGCCCGATCCGGTGCGCGGCAACGTCGCGAGGAAGCGCACCGCCTTCGGCGCCTTGTAGTGGGCGATTCGGGCACGGCAGAAGGTGATCAGCTCGGCGGCGGTGGCGGTCGCGGCCGGGCGCAACACGATGGCCGCGGTCACCACTTCGCCCCAGGTCGGGTCCGGCGTACCGAACACGGCGCACTCGAGCACGGCCGGGTGGGTGTAGAGCACGTTCTCGACCTCGACCGAGTAGACCGCTTCGCCGCCGGTCTTGATGACGTCCTTCTTGCGATCGACGATGTCGACGTAGCCGAAGCGATCGAGGGTCGCGAGGTCGCCGGTCAGCAGGAAGCCGTCGGCATCGAAGGCCGCGGCGGTGGCGGCGGGGTCGTTCCAGTAGCCGGGTGTCACCGTCGCACCGCGGACGCGGATCTCGCCGATCGCGCGCTCATCGGCGGCGATCGGCTCGCCGGCGTCATCGGTGACCACGAGCTCGATGCCGTGGAACGGTCGTCCGGTCTTGCACTTCCAGCGCAGCTGCGCGTCGGCCGGAAGATCGCGCAGCTCCGGCACGAGCAGGCTCAGCGTCAGGTAGGGACTGGTCTCGGTCATGCCGTAGGTCTGGACGTAGTCGCAGGCGAAAGTGTCGAGGATGCGCCGCACCACCTCGGGCGCGATCGGCGCGCCGCCGCTGAGCATGGTGCGCAACGAGAAGCGGTGCGCCTTGGCGTCGGGCTCGTTGACCATGAGGTTGAGCATGGTCGGCACCAGGTTGGTGATCGTGATCGACTCGTCGGCGAGCAGCGCGAGCGCCGCGGTCGGCGTGAAGCGTGGCAGGAAGACGTGGACCCCGGTGGTGTGGGTGATGGCGAACGTCGCCCAGGCGTCGGCGAGGTGGAACATCGGCGCGAGGTGGGCCCAGCGATCGGCCGCGCTGAGCGACAGTTCGGCGACCGCGGCGAGCGCGTGCGTCGTCACGTTGCGATGGGTCAGCACGACTCCCTTCGGCGCGCCGGTGGTGCCGCTCGTGTAGTAGAGCTGTGCCGGTTCGTCGTCGGCGCTCAGGCACGGCGCGAAGTGGGTGGCCGCGTTCGCCGCCGCGCCGACGACGGTCGCGACGGTGAGTGCCGGCAGGCGCAACTCGGCCGCACGGTCGCGATGGCTCTCGTCATGCAGGAGCAGAACGCTGCCGCTGTGTTCGAGGATCGCGCGCTGCTCGGCGGCCGCCAGCCGTGTGTTGAGCGAGACCAGGATCGCGCCGGCGGCGGCAGCACCGAAGTAGGCGAGGCAGTGTTCGATCCCGTTCTGCATCAGGCAGGCGGCGCGATCGCCGGGGCGCACGCCGCGCGCGCGCAACGTGTTGGCCAGCTGCAGGGCGAGGGTGCGCGCGGTGGCATAGTCGACGCTGCGACCGCCCTCGCGCAAGGCGAGCTGGCGCGGCGCTGCGGTGGCGGCGTTGTCGAGGAGGTGCCAGACGTTCACGTCATGTTGTGTAGCGAAAGGTGGCGGCTCGTGCCCCATTCGTCTGTCCGCGGTCGGTGTGGCAGCGTGGTCGCGCCGCGGCGAATTGAACCCTCATGCGCCGCGGTCGTTGATCGAGACACCTTCCCGGAGACTTCGATGCAACGTCCCTTCCTACCCGTTCTGATCATTCTCGGCACCCTGGTCTCCTGTTCGCGGCCGACCGACGCACCGTCGCCGACACCGCCGCCGTCGCAGAATGTCGCCGTCGAACCGGCCGAGACCGCGACGCCCGAGACTGCCAAACCCGCGCCGCCGTCGCCGTCGCCGACGCCGCCCGAGGCACCAGCCGAGGAAGTCGTGTCCGAGATCGAGTCCCTAACCGTCGGGGCGCATGCGGCCGATTCGGAGCCTGCGACCAAGGAGAGCGCCTTCGACAGCAACCGATGGAACAGCGCCATCGGGCTCGGCGGTGGCGCCCGCGGTGGCACCCGCGGCGGCAGCCGCGCCAGAGCGACGGCACCGCCGGGCACCGAGACCTACGAGCACTTCGACGAGAACGGCTTCGTCGGCGTCGGCGACCAGCCGTTGTCGACCTTCGCGATCGACGTCGATGGGGCCTCGTGGAGCAACATCCGTCGCTTCCTCGAGAGCGGTCGGCTGCCGCCCGCGGACGCCGTGCGGGTCGAGGAATGCGTGAACTGGTTTCGCTACGGGGATGCCGCACCGGCCGCCGATGCGGAGCACCCGATCGCCGTGCACACCGAGATCGGGGCCTGTCCGTGGGCGGGTGAGCATCGGCTGTTGCGGATCGCGTTGCGGACCCGCGACGTCGAGTTCGATCGGTTGCCTCCGTGCAACCTGGTGTTCCTGATCGACGTCTCGGGTTCGATGGGCACGGACGACAAGCTGCCGCTGCTGCGGCGCGGGCTGCGGCTGCTGGTCCGGCAGCTGAGGCCGCAGGATCACATCGCCATCGTGACCTATGCCGGTGACGCCCGCATCGCGCTCGTGCCGACGTCCGGCTCGGAGCGCGACCGCATCGAGGCCGCCATCGAGTCGCTGGCGGCCGGCGGCGGCACCAACGGCGCCGATGGCATCCGCACCGCCTACGACCTCGTGCGCCAGTGCGCGACGACGGCGAGCATCGACCGCGTCGTGCTCGCGACCGACGGCGACTTCAACGTCGGCATCGCCGACAAGGACCAGCTCGTCGGGCTGATCGAGCGCGAGCGCGAGAGCGGCGCCTTCCTCAGCGTGCTCGGCTTCGGCACCGGCAACCTCAAGGATGCGACGCTCGAGTCCCTCGGCCGGCACGGCAACGGCACCTACACCTATGTCGACTCGATCGCCGAGGCCCGGCGCGTGCTCGTCGAGCAGGCCGGCGCGACGCTCGTCACCGTGGCCGTGGACGTCAAGGTCCAGATCGAGTTCAACCCACGCTTCGTCCAGAGCTACCGCCAGATCGGCTACGAGAATCGAGCGCTCGCGGCCCGCGACTTCAACGACGACCGCAAGGACGCCGGCGAGATGGGCGCCGGTCACGAGGTGACCGCGCTCTACGAACTGGTGCCGGTCGGCGCCGAGCCGCCGGTGCCGGCGGTCGATGCGCTGCGCTACCAACGCGTCGATGCACCCGTCACCGAGGCACCTGCTGCCGCGGCCGCTGCCAGCGCCGAGCTGCTGACGGTGAAGGTGCGCTACAAGCAGCCCAAGGAAGAGGCCAGCCGACGCTTCGAGCTGTTCGTGGCGAAGGACGCGGAGGCCGCGGCCGGCGACGACTTCCGTTTCGCGGTGGCCGTCGCCGCCTTCGCGCAGCGGCTCCACGGCAGCCGACACGGTGCGGCCCTCGCGCTCGAGGACATCGCGGCCCTCGCCAGCGGGGCACGTGGCGAGGATCGTGGCGGCGAGCGCGCCGAGTTCCTGCGGCTGGTCGGCATGGCGCGCGACCTGCTCGCCACCGAGCCTGGCGCGCGGTAGTCCCGCCGCGGAGCCCGGCGCGGGCCGGATGTTCGCCTCATGACCGGTGGCCAGCGGCGTGAGCCGGCGCTCCAATCGTCCGGCCGCGATGTCCGACGCCCTCCGCATCATCCACCTCGACGAGGACTTCGTCGCCGTCAGCAAGCCGGGGGGATTGCTGGTCCACCGCGACGAGCATCACCCCGATGCGCCGGCGGCGCTGCAGATCGTTCGCGATCAGCTCGACAAGCACCTCTACCCGTTCCATCGCCTCGACCGGCC
>JAGQRA010000274.1 GCA_020425885.1 Planctomycetota bacterium
CCCGCAGCGTGATCGACGCTTTCCCCGGCGTCAGGTCGAGGTCCGCCCAGGTCGCCGTGATCAGCTCGCCGTAGCGGGCGCCGGTTTCGAGCAGCGCGCGGAAGAAGGGCGTCTGCGGGACGCGGAAGCCGAAGTGGCTCGCCAACTCGCGGTCTTCTTCGTCCACGGCCGAGAGCAAGGCCACGATCTCGTCCTCGCTCAGCGCGCGCCGGTGCTGCGTCACGTGACGCTCGCCCGTCGGCAGCGGCTTGAGCCCGTTGAGCGGGTTCACGTCGATCTCCTGCATCTGCACCGCCCAGTTCAGCATCCCTCGCAGGGCCTGGGCGTGGACGTTGCAGCAGCGGTTCGAGCGGCCGTCCTTCAGCTGCGCGTTGCGGTAGGCGGTCATGTGGCGCGGCTTCAGCTCCTCGACGGTCTTGGCGGGGATGCCGGCGAGCACCATTCCGAGCTGCGAGCGGACCTGCGTGTGGTGGCGTTCGCCCGTCCGTGCCTCGAGGTCGTCGAGGTAGTGCTCGGCCAGATCGGCGAGCGGCGTCTGCGCACGGCGGACGACATCAAGCTCGGCTAGCTGGGTCTGCAGGCGCCGGACTTGCTCCCTGAGGGCTTCGGTTTCCGTGCTCACGCTTTCGGCCCTCCGGCTTCCAGCCAGTCGTTCAGGTCCTTCCGCAACCAGCGGAGAGCGCTGCCGATCTGCAGCGGTGGCGGCATCAGGCCGTCGGCGACCCAGCGGTCCACGGTCTTCGTCGAGCACCGCAGCGCGACCGCTACTTCGGCCTTGGTCAAGAGCAGCGAGTCCCCGCCCGCCGTCGGCGGAGGCGCCTTCAAGCGGTCGGTGATGAGGTCGGCAAGGTCGTCGGTCATGGATGCGATGTGCTGTTCGAGCCAGATCTGCGGCGCCGGCTTGGGCGCCCCTTCGTTCGGCTCGCGACACTCGCTCTGGTCCGGCGACCCAGCCAGTTCTTCTGGGCTGAATGTCCGCAGAAGTCGCACGATGTCCACGATTGTCCGCGCGACGGCGGCAGATGAGCCCACACGAGGGGTAGCTGACGGCGGCCGTGTCACAGATCTCCCCCCGACCGCTTGCACACCTCGAGGAACCAGCGCTCGAAATCGGCCCGCTTGGCGGCGTCGGCGGGCGCGAAGTACGGGTGGTACTGCCCCTCACGGTCGCGGCGAGAGGGGTAGCTGACGGTGAGCCGGCCTGACGTGGTGCGCCGCAGTGTGAGGCCGTCCAGCCGCATTGCCCCGTAGCGCAGCTGCACGAAGCCCAACAGTCCCGTTCTCTGGTCCGACGCCGATGCAGGCGTGAACTCGATCTCGCTGATCTCCGGCTCGTACGGTTCTACGCGAGCGTCGTCGATGCGAGTCATGAGAGCTCTCCTTCGCGCGCGAGCACTCGCTGCTCGGTCACACGTGCTCCGCGAGCCGGAGGATGACACGTGCTGCAGATCCACAGCGGCGCGCCGGCGACCTTGTGGTAGTGGGCATTGCCGCAGTAGCACCACCGCGGCTCCTCGCCCTCCTGAACGCTCCCTCTGCCGGAGAATCGACCAAACAAGTCCGTGAGGGAGACGCTGTCCTGCTCGCCTGCCCGCGGTCTCACTCTGTAGCCTCCCCAGCTCGCGAGCCGCTTGCGGAGCGTCTCGATGTCAAAGATGGCGTCCAGGCTCTGCTCCTCGTCCGTAACGGGGCTCTGCTGGCTGCGGACAGGCTCTCGCTCGTCGGGCCTCGGCGGCGCCGCTCGTCGCGGCGGAGGCGGCGGCGGCGGCGGCGGCGAAGACACGGCAGACGACGAGGGCGACGGCTCTCTGACGCTCATTGACCCGCCCCCTCTCGCGAATCGACGGACCGGTCGTCTGACTCGGGGGGCGCCGCGTGCAAGCCACAGTGCTTCAACGCCGCCAGCAACACCGCCGCGCGGGCATCTCGCGTGTCCCGGCGCTTGGGCACATCGATGGCCTCGGTGCCCTCCAGCTC
>JAGQRA010000275.1 GCA_020425885.1 Planctomycetota bacterium
AGCAGTCCGCCGTGCTCGAGGTCTTCATCGCCGATGACAACGACGGCAACCTCAACAACGGCACCCCGCACCATCCCCAGCTCGCGGCCGCGTGCAACGCCCACAGCCTGCCCTATCCGGCGATCCAGGCCGGCAGCCTCACCCACAGCGCTCCGTTGCACGACACCGACGCACCGCTGACGCCGCGCTTCGTCGAGTGCGACGCGGTGCCGGTCTTCGGCAGCTTCACGCAGGTCCGCCTGCACTACAACGACGGCCAGCAACGGCAGCGGGTCATGATCCCGACGGCCACCGCCAACCGCTATCGGGCGCTGCTGCCCGGCATGCCCTCGCCGCAGACCCTGACCTATCACTTCGAGGGCGTCCACAGCGCCAACATCACCTTCCGCCTGCCCGAGACCGGCGAGTACAGCTACGCGACGTACAGCCACGAGACGATCTGGTCCGAGGACTTCGAGACCGGCGGACCGGGCTGGACGCACGGCGCCAACGTCGGCAGCGACGATTGGCAGATCGGCGTGCCGGGCGGCTTCGGGGCCGGACCGTGGGCCGATCCGGCGACCGCGGCCAGCGGCACGCGCTGTGCCGGCACCGACCTCTGGAACGACGGCGCCTACTCGCCGTCGAGCGACAGCTGGCTGCGTTCGCCGCCGATCGACTGCACCGGCCAGACCAACCTCAAGCTGCGGCTGAAGCGCTGGGTCAGCTGCCCGCTCACTTTCAACGACTCGCTCGAGCTCAGGGTCAACGGCATCCTGATCTGGAACACGCCCTACAACCAGTTCATCGAGAACCAGTGGGTCACCTTCGAATGGCCGATCTGGATGGCCTACAACCACCCCGCCGTCGTCATCGAGTTCCGCCTGCGCAGCGACGCGACGGAGGAGTATGGCGGCTGGAACATCGACGACCTCGAGATCTTCACGCCGACCTCGACGACGCCGCTCTCGACCACGCTGAGCATGGCACCCGAGCAAGCCCAACAGGGCTCGCCGCTCAACCTGGCAATCCGCACCCCGGCTTCGCAGCCGTTCCTGCTCGCCATCGGCAGTCAGCCGGGTCCGACCGTGTTCCCGGGCGTGCCGCCGATCCTGGTCGGCGGCAACTACGTCACCTTCGCCGGCTTCACCGACGCGACGGGGAACTACTCGCTGCCCCTGTCGGCACCCGGCAGCGTCCCGCTGACCGGGACGGTCTGGTACAGCCAGGCTCTGACGATCGACTCGGCCTTCCAGCTCGTGACCAGCAACCAGTTCATCAACCTGTTCACGCAGTAGGTCCCTGACCGAGCGCAAGCCGCACCGCATCGCCTGCTCCACGGCGGTCGGACAATGACGCCGAGACCGCCGCGGGAGGTGACAAGCTCGCCCTGAGGTCGCACCATTGTGACCGCATGGCCAGCAGCACCTTCCCGCGAGTTCTCGGCATCGCCGTCCTTCTCGGTTCACTGACGCCCGCGCAAGGGCCGACGCCGGCCACCGCCAGGGCCTGGAGCGCCTTCCAGGACGAGGCCCCGGGAAGCTGGATCGTGCGCTGGCATCCGGCCACCGGAACGCCGCAGCAGATCTACGGCGAAGGCATCGACCTGCCCGACTGGCGCGAGAACTCGCTCGAGGGGGCCCGGCGTCACGCCAACGCCGCCCTGCAACGTTGGGCCGGGCTGCTCGGACTCGGCGCATCCGACTTCGGCGAACGCATCGGCACCCGCATGG
>JAGQRA010000276.1 GCA_020425885.1 Planctomycetota bacterium
CGTGCTGGTCAAGGGCAAGGTCTCGGCCGACCGCGACTTCGGCGCCGGCTACTTCTACGCGTTGATCATCGAGCACGCCGAGATCACGGTCGAGTAGCGACCGGCGGCCACGGCGCGAGGCGGCGGCAGCGGCGATCGCGCGGTGCTGGGCCGTTGGGCCACTTGCCCTGATTCCTGGTGAGGCACATCCTCGGCGCCGGGCCGAACGGCCACCGTCACCATGAATCTCGTCCCGCCGAGCGCCGCCGGCGCCGCTGCTCCGAGCCCTGCCTGCCCACCGCGGCGCGGCTACGGTCGCCTGCGCGCCGCGTGCCTGATCGGCGTGCACGTGCTGTTCGGCGTGCACATCGCCCATTGGGCCATCGCCGGCGAGACGCTGGCCCCGCTCGAACTCAACGAGGTCATGTACACGTTCGAGCTCGGCGTCGTCACCGCGGGCTTCCTGCTGATGGCGACGGCGGCGCTCGCCACGCTGATCTTCGGCCGCTTCTTCTGCGCCTGGCTGTGTCACATCGTCGCGTTGCAGGACCTCTGCGCCGCGCTGCTGCGGAAGTTCGGCCTGCGCCCCAAGCCGATCCGCTCGCGCGTGCTGCGGCTGGTGCCGTTCGTCGCCCTGGCCTACATGTTCGTCTGGCCCCAGGTCATGCGGCTGTGGTCGGGAAGACCGTTGCCGACGCTGCACTTCCAATCGACCACGGAGCCGTGGGCTTCGTTCGTCACCGAGAACTTCTGGCGCAACCTGCCGGGACCTTGGATCGCGGGCCTGACCTTCCTGATCTGCGGTTTCGCGATCGTCTACATGCTCGGCTCACGCGCCTTCTGCGCCAACGCGTGCCCCTACGGCGCCGTGTTCGGCCTCGCCAGCCGCGTCTCGCCGGGACAGCTGCTGCTGCGCGGCAACTGCACCAACTGCGGTCAATGCACCGCCGTCTGCACCTCGGGCGTGTGGGTGCACCAGGAGGTGCAGACGTTCGGCAAGATCGTCGATCCGAACTGCCTGCGCGACCTCGACTGCGTCGCCGCCTGCCCCGAACAGGCCATCGGCTTCGGCTTCGCCAGGCCCGCGGGCTTCAGCTCGTGGCGCCGGGCCGGACGCAAGCCGCGGCCGTTCCACACGAGCTGGCGCGAGGAGGGCCTGATCGCCGTCATGTTCCTCGCCGCCGTGCTGATCTTCCGCGGCCTCTACGATGCCGTGCCGTTCCTGATGACGCTCGGCATCGGCGGCATCCTGGCCTACATGGCGGTGCTCGGCCTGCGGCTGATGCGCGGCGAACATGCCTCGATCCGCGGCCACTCGCTGCGGCATCAGGGTCGCTGGACGCGGCACGGGCGCTACTTCGCGCTGGCCGCGGCCCTGCTGACGGCCCTGACCCTGAACTCGGCTTGCGTCCGCTATCACGAGTACACCGGCGGCCGCGCCTTCGAGGACGTGCGCGCCGCCGTCGAGCGCCGCGATACCGATCTGATGCGCCGTTCGCTGCCCGTCGCGCTGGCCCACTTCGAGGCCTGCGAACGCTGGGGCATGATCCGATCGATCGACCTCGACCGTCGCCTGGCATCGCTCTACCGCTACTCACCGACGCCCGACGCCGCCGAACCGCACCTGCGCCGCGTGCTCGCTTACGAGCCCGAGGACGCCGGGGCGCGACTGAGCCTGGTGTATCTGCTGGCCCACCTCGAGCGCGGCGACGAAGCGGCGCGGGAGCTGGCCGTGATCGAGCGGACCGCGGACGAAGCGATGCGGGACGAGGTCGACAAGGCGCGCGCGGTGTTGCAACGCGGGCGCTGAAACCGCAGCCGCCGCCCCACCGCGACGTGGACAGCAGGCGTGACCCGGCTATCCTCCCGGCTTCATCACCGGGACATACAAGGGATTTCGATGCCGATCCGCAGCTGCCTCTTGCTCGTCGCACTCCTGCCGGCCTTGGGCTGCAACAACATGAGCACGGTCTCCATGTGCGATGTCGACCGCGGCTTCCAATGGATCGACAAGTCTTCCGGTGCCTCGATCCGTCCGAGCACGAGCGCAATGCCGGATTCGGCCAGGAAGGTGACGATCTCCGATCCCGGCTGGTTCGACGTCGGCGTCGGATCCGGGATCGCATTCGACACCGACAGTGCTGCCAACAACGATGCGTCGGGATTCCTCGCCGCGCTCAAGGCCTACCCGGGGGGGCGCTGGTACACCGCCGACTCGAACGGCGTCACCCGCGCGATCGCCGAGCGGAACACCTTCTGGAATCGCTTCTCGTTCGCCTACGGCATCTCGACCGACGGCTTCCAGGGCGGCGGCATCGACGGCCCGGTCCAGGCGATCGGGCTCAGCTTCGACTTCACGCCGGAGCTGGCCATCATGGGTGGCTGGAGCTTCTTCGAGCATGCCAACCAGGAGCGGCACGACACCGACAATGGCATGTACGTCGGCATCGTCATCAACCTGAACTCGTTCGTCGATCAGTTCCTGACCACGCGGCGCGCCGAGTGACGGCGACGGCAGCGCCATGAAGAGCCACCGCCAGGAACTGTCGTTCCACGTGCCCGGACGCCGCGCGTTCCTCAACATCACCGCCGAGGTCGAGGCCGCGCTCGCCGCCTCCGGCATCCGCGACGGGCTCTGCCTCGTCAACGCGATGCATATCACGGCCAGCGTGTTCATCAACGACGACGAGAAGGGACTGCACGCCGACTACGAGCGCTGGCTCGAGCAACTCGCGCCACATGCGCCGACCTCGGCCTATCGCCACAACCTGACCGGCGAGGACAACGGCGATGCCCACGTCAAGCGCCAGGTCATGGGCCGCGAGGTCACGATCGCGGTCACCGGCGGCCGCCTCGACTTCGGGCCATGGGAGCAGATCTTCTACGGCGAATTCGACGGCGGCCGCAACAAGCGCGTGCTGATCAAGATCATCGGCGAATGACGACCGCGGGCGCGGCCCGTGTCCCGCTTCCCTACCCGCCGATCATCGCCAGCCACTGCGCCTGCCGATCGCCCAGGCCTGCGAAGTAGCCCATCGTGTAGCGGGCGTTGAGCTCGCCGAGCGGGTTGAAGTGCAGCTGCCCACGCTCGTCGCGCCAACGGAAGGCGTCGGTCGAGAACGGACCGAAGTAGCCGGCTGCGCCGAGCGCGCGGGCGGCGATCGCGTGGGCGCCTTCGAGCTGGCGCAGTTCCGACGCCGCCAACTCCGCGGTCTCACCGCCGCAGACCTCGCTGCCGACCCAGGCCCCGTTCGCATCGGTCACGAGCCGGGTCGGGCGCCCGGTCAGACAGCGGCCGTCCTGACCGAGCCACGAATGCAGCGCGAACTCAGCTTCGATCGCCACGAACGGCTCGACCTGCAAGCCGCAGCCGTAGCCCGCCATCGAGGCCTCGGCCCAGCGCCGATCGGCGCCGACCGGCACCTGCA
>JAGQRA010000277.1 GCA_020425885.1 Planctomycetota bacterium
GATCATGCCATTCCTCGGGTGTGCCCAGCGGGTGACGTGATGCCGGCGGCTTCGGTGGGAACTCCGGCACCTGTCCCTGCAGCGCCTGACGATCAGCGACGAGCATGATGCTGCCGAACAGGCCCGGATCGATCACCGGACCGCAGCCGAAGGTCCAGCCGATGCGGGTCTGGGGGATCGGGTCGGTGGCCTCGTCGAAGTCGTTGACGACGATCTCGAGATCGACGACGAGCCCGGCTTCGACGGCGCGGTCGGCCGCCAGGATCTCGTGCCACGGCAGTTTGGCTTCGTAGGTGGTGATCCCCTGTTCCTTGTCGTGCAGGCAGACGACGCGCGCGGCGGCCTTGTCGAGCATGCGGGCGGTGCCGCGCAGGCGGTCCCATTGCACGACCTGGCGCCCGTCTTCGTCGGCCAGCCAGAACTCGCGATCCTCACGGCGACCGGCGTCGGGCCCGAGCGACCGGGTGTTGCGATCCGGATCGAACGTGAGCACGATCGAATCGGCGAGCGGGATCTCCGACAGCTGGATGGTCGCGGCGTCGAGCGCGCGATGCCATTCGTCGCGCACGCTGACGGCGACGTAGAGATGATCGACATCCCACATCATGAAGGCCATCGCGGCGCAATCGCGCGGCCCGTTCCAGGCCGAGGGCGCCGTTCCGGACAGTTGCCGCCCGTCGTTCAGGACCAGCGCCGGCAGGTCGGGCCAATCGGCCAGGGTGCCGTCGATCGAAACCTCCTGGTCGCCGCGCGGCAACACCACGGCCTGCGGCACGAGCATCGGTCCGCGTTGCGGATCCTGTCGCGAGGACGGCGGACCTTGCCCGAGGAGAACTGCGGCCAGGGAGGTCCAGAGCCAGAGCAATGCGGCGTTTCGTTTCACTGAGTCAGCATCCTTCGTAGGACCAGGTAGTTCATGACCGCATTGGCCGTGGTGGTGGCCAACAGACCGAAACCCTGGGCCATCAACGATCCGAGCACGGTGGCGTGCAGGGCGGCGACGGGCAGCCATCGCAGCCCCATGGCGCCTGTACTCAGCAGGGCATAGGTGGCAACAGATCCGACCAGGCCGATTTGATCCTGAACGGCAAGGCGAAAGAACATCTCTTCGGCCACGGCCCCGATCACGACGAGAGCCAGGGCCGCGGCCTCCCCCATCGAACCGAACAGCTGCCTCACCTGAGTGCCGATCGCAGCGAAGGCCCGCACGCGGCTGAGGCCGTAGGCATAGGTCCAGTAGCCGAGCATGCCGACCCCGAGCCCGGTGGCGACGGCGATCGCGGCACCGTGCTCGCCGACCGCGGCGGTCCGCACGAGGGCGATCCGGTCGCGCAACATGAGCCAGACGACGCTGGCCAGCAGCAGCACCGTGTAGAAGCAGCCGCCCGCGATCGCCGTCGCCCGTGGTGGCGGTTCGGAATCGGGATCGCTCTGGTCCTCGGGCGGAGCGCTCACCGGGTCAACCACCGTTGCCGCGGCCACGGGCCGAGCACGAACCAGGGCCGGCCGACGAACTCACCGACCGACACCTCGCGGAACGAACGGCTGTCGCGGCTGTCGAACGCGTTGTCGCCGAGCAGGAACCAATGCCCGGGACTGACACGCACGGGCCAAGCGCTCGGTTGCCCGGGAACGCCGAGGATCCGTTCGCGCATGTAGTAGACATCGCGGAAGGCCACCACGCGTCCGAGCTCCGCCGAGGTCGAGCCGAGCAGACCGAGATACAGATGCGAACGGGGTCCACGCGGCCAGTCGCGGCGATCCGGGTTCCACTCGGCCCGACGCGGTAGCGACAACGACGCGTCGTCACGGCCATCCAGGGCGAAGAACAGCTGGTCGTCGAGCCGGCCGAACTCGATGCGGTGGGCGCCCGTGATCGCCGGCAAGGTGTCGTGGGCGATGTCTTGCCCGTCTCGCCACAGCTCGAGGTCGCCGGTCGCCGGTGTCCAGAGAAACGTGATGGTCTCGTAGCGGGTCTCGAGGATGCCGACCACGGTCTCGGGTGGACGCACGAGCCATGCCTCGAGGCCGCAATCGAAGATGCCGATGTCCTCGCCTTCACGACCGCGCACCCCGGTGGCGTCGAGGTAGGTGGCGTCGACGACGCGCGCCGTGCCGATCATCCGCGGCGGCATTCCCGCCTCGTCCCTTCGGTCGGCGCGCCCCTCGTGAAACCTGCGCAGAGCGGGGCGATCGAGGCCCATCGGCGGCAGCTCTAGCCCATCGTCGGTGACCGTCGCGGCCGCCAGCTCGAGCCCGTCGACGCGATCGACACCGCCATGGCCCGCGGGCCACTGCGCCCAGGTGACCCGCATCTCGCGGGCCCGCGACAGCGCCTTCACCTCGCGGTGCAGGTGCTGGACGTCACCGCCGAGCCAGACGTCGCCTTCGCGCAACTCGAGGCAACACTCGGCATCGTCGCCTCGGGCCGCGATCCGCTTGACGAGCAGGCTCGAGGGATCGTCCGGATGACGCACGACCACCAGATCGTTGCGGCGACAGTCCCCGGCCGCGGCCAGCGAGCGGACGAAGACGACGTCGCCGTCGTCGGGGTCGCCGTGCAGCATCGGTTCCATGCTCCGGCTCGGCACCCGGTAGTAGTCGCCGATGAACCGCCGCATCGTATGGAACGTCAGCAGGGTGACGATGGCGACGATGATGACGTCGCGCACGACACCGGCGGCGGGCCGTCCTCGCATCAGTTCGCTCCGCTCATTGGCAACCCATCGTGCAGCACTTCGACCGCCGGTTCGAGACCTGAACGTTCGGGCGCACTGGCGAACTCACGACTGCCCCAGTGGCCCGGCAGGACGAATGCCTGTCGGGCCGGCAAGTGCCGATCAACCAGCGCGCCTGACCTGGCGAGAAGCAACGGACGGGATCTTCGGCCTCAGGAGCCCAGGGGCTACTCTGGAACCATGACCCGCATTGCCGACCTCATCCACGACTGGAACCAGGCCGAGGGCGCGTTCCGGCCGAGCCGCCCCCTCCAATTCGACGACGAGACCCTGCGCGACGGCCTGCAATCACCGGCCGTCAGCGATCCCAATCTCGAGCAGAAGATCGAGCTGATCGAGCTCATGAACGGCCTCGGCATCCACACCGCCAACCTCGGCCTGCCCGGCGCCGGCGGTCGGCCGCGCGACGAGATCACGGCGCTGGCCAGGCACATCGTCGACAACAAGCTGCGGATCGGCGCCAATGTCGCCTGCCGCACCGTGGTCAGCGACATCGAGCCGGTCGTCGAGATGTCACAGCGCACCGGCCTGGCCATCGAGGTCTGCGCGTTCATCGGCAGCAGCTACATCCGCCAGTATGCCGAGGACTGGACCCTCGATCGCATGCTGCAGAACACCCGCGAGGCGCTGTCGTTCGCGCGCCAGAACAACCTGCCGGTCATGTACGTGACCGAGGACACGACGCGGGCCCGACCCGAGACCATCAAGGCGCTCTACAGCGAGGCGATCGAACTCGGTGCCCGCAGGCTCTGCGTCTGCGACACGGTCGGTCACGCCACGCCGGAGGGTGCCAGGGCCGTCGTGCGCTACGTGCGCGCGCTCGCCGACGAGCACGACCCGACCCTCGGCGTCGACTGGCACGGCCACCGCGATCGCGACCTCGGCATCGCCAACTGCCTGGCGGCGATCGAGGCCGGCGCCGACCGCATCCATGGCACGGCCCTCGGTGTCGGCGAGCGCGCCGGCAACGCGCCGATGGACCTGTTGCTCGTCAATTGCCGCCTGCTGGGCTGGATCGACAATGACCTGACCACGCTGCCCGCCTACGTCGCCGCCGCGGCCAGGGCGCTCGAGGTCGAGATGCCACACAACTACCCGGCGCTCGGCGACGATGCCTTCGAGACCGGCACCGGGGTCCACGCCGCCGCCGTCATCAAGGCCTTCAAGAAGGGCGATGTCGAGCTGGCCGACTCGGTCTACTCCGGGGTGCCGGCGCACATGGTCGGCCGCGAGCAGCGCATCGCAATCGGCCCGATGGCCGGGAAATCGAATGCCGCCTTCGTGCTCGAGCGGCTCGGCCTCGAGGCGACCGAGGAGCGGGTCCAACGCGTCCTTGCCGCCGGCAAGTCGAGCAAGCGCCTGCTCACCGACGCCGAGGTGCGGACCGCCGCCGGCTGAACCTGAGTCTCAGGGCGAGCATCGTGTCCAGCCTTGGGATCAAGTCGTTCTGCCCGAGCGCCGATCCCTCTACCTCACCACTGCGGAACTGCATCAGCGGGAGGAAGAATGGACAACGTCCTGGACATGAGTGTCGTGGAAGAGCTGCTCTCGTTCGCCGATGACGGCGACCCCGAGCTGCTCGTCGACCTGATCCAGATGTTCCTCGAGGACGGCCCGAGCAAGGTCAAGGCCATCACCGAGGGTCTCGAGGAAGGGGACATGGAGAAGGTCGAACGCGCGGCCCACTCGCTGAAGGGGTCGTCCGGCAACCTCGGCGCCCGCCACCTTCAGGACTCCTGCGAGAAGATGCAGATCGCATCGCGCCAGCACCAGGTCGAACAGGTCCGTGAGATCACGCCGGAGATCGTCTCGACCTACGCCGACGCCGAAGTCGCCCTGCGCGCCTTGCTCGCCGGCTACACCGCGTAGCCCGGCCGCGGCGGACCGATCGGGCGCCGCGAACGAATCAGCTCTCGCTCTCGAGAACCTTGGCGGGGCGTTCGGGCCTGGATGGCGGCGATGACTTGCGCGACGTCCCGGCGATGCCGTTCTTGACCCCGTTCGCCGACCCGACCTCGACGGTCAGGTGGGCCGGATCCTGCGAGACCCAGTCGGCCGGCTTGCCGCGGTAGATGCACTTGTGGCATCGGTGGAAGTGCGTGCCCTGACGCGACTGGCAATCACCGCTACCGATGCGGTGCGTGATCAGGGGGGATGGCGATCCTTCGACCGTTGGGCAGAGTCTCATGACGTCTCTTTCGGGTAGAGATCGCGTCCCTCGGGGCGCTGATCGCGAGAAGAGTAGGGCTTCGGGCAGCGGCCGGTCAACGCTCAGCCTCGCCGGTCAGGGCTCTGCCCCGCCCAGGCACCTGCGCCAAACCTGCCGGCCCAGGGCTACCGCGTCGACCGCGCAGTGGCTGGACCGGGACAACTCGAAGCAGACCGCATGCTCATAACCCGAGATATCTAGCTGCCTTAGAATTGACTCGAAGTCGACGTCGCCGGCCCCGGGCAGCAGGTGCTCGTGGATTCCGTGCCGCATGTCCTCGAGGTGGACCTGGGCAACGAATCCGGCGCATGCCCTGATGACGTCCACCGGCTCGCCTTCCGGGACGGCGTAAAGATGGCCGATGTCCAGGGTCATTGCCGGGGCCTCGTCTCCGAGTGCGGCGCGGACCGCGTGCCAGTCGGCAACCGTTTCGACGGCCATGCCGGGCTCGGGCTCGAGCGCCGGCTCGAGTCCCTCGCGGCGAACCCGACGGGCCGCCTCGGCGATCCCCTGCAGCATCCAGTCGCTGCTGTCCTCGCCCGGTGCGCGGTCGATCCCGCTCCACAACGAGAGGACGGTGGCACCTAGTCGGGCGCCCATCGCGGCGAGTCGCGAATAGAACTCGAGCCGCCGATGCCGAGCCTTCGGATCACGCGTCATCAGCGTCGGCTCGTGCTTCTGCCGCGGGTCGAGCACGAAACGAGCGCCGCTCTCCATGATCGGCCGCAACCCGAGATCGCGGAGCTGGCGGGCGGTCGCGTCGAGATCGCGCTCGGTCGTCGTCGCCGGATCGAGATGGCAGGTGTCCGGCGTGATCGCGACCGCCTGGTAGCCGTGCGCGGACAGCAGCTCCAACGCCTCGGCGAGGCGGTGATTCTGCAGGCTGTTGGTGTGGTAGCCGAGCAGCATCGGCGTGGTGACGGGGCTACTTGCCGCCGCCCATGCGGACCGACTTCTCCAGGCTGGAGAACTTCGGGTAGCGGCGCGACAGCAGATCGTACGTCCCCGGTTGCTCCCAACCCTCCATCTCGGCTTCCTCTTGCCAGCGCAGCTGCGTGGCAACCAGGGCCTGCCACTCGTCGAGCAAGGTCTTGGCCTTGGCCTGCGCCTCACGGGCACCGCTGTTGTCGCCGGCCGTGCGCTTCTTGACTCCCTCGTTGTAGTGCGTCTTGGCCTCGGCCAGCAGCTGGTCGAGCTTGCTCAGGGTCTCCTGGGTCAGCTCCGGCGCGGGGCGATCGGGCTTCTTGCCCGCCTTCGGGGTGCCGACCTGGACCGGCGCCGACGATGCGCCGCCGGCGGGCGAGGCGGCCGGCGGCGCGACCGCAGGTGTGTCGGCCTTCTCGTCCCCACCACCGCGCATCATGACGACCAGGATGATGACGATGGCGATGGCCCCGGCCCCTATCATCACCATCATCTGGGACGAGTCGTTGGACGAGCCCGAGCCCCGGGAGCTGCGCGAGCGGCCACCGGAACCGGCACGGGAGCCGGCCGAAGAGCGAGAACGGTTGCTTGATGAGGCCATTGGATCGAGGGGCGTAGCGTTCTACCGCGCCCGGCATCGGGTCGGAAGACCCGCTGCCAGAACAGGGCCCTTTCAGCCGCCGGACCGGCCGCGACGGATCACGGCGAAGTAGCCGCCGTCGCGGCTGCCGGCCAGCGGCAGGGTCAGCTCGCTGCGCACGACTTCGAAGCCGCCGTCGAGGCTCGCATCGGCGAGAACGGCCGCCACCACCGCCTCGTTCTCCTCGCGATCGATCGAGCAGGTCGAGTAGACGGCGTGGCCTCCGGGCAGGACCAGCCGCAACGCCCGGTGCAACAGCTTGCGCTGCAGCTCGGCCATGCCCTCGATCGCGGCGGCGGTGATGCGGCGACGGACCTCGACGCGCCGGCCGAGCACACCACTGTTCGAACACGGCACGTCGGCGAGGACCGCCTCCGCCGGCGGCAGATCCTCGGGCCGCGTCACCAGACGCACGACCTCGCCGAGCTGCATGCGGGCCACGTTCTCGGCGATGCGAAGCCGCCGCCGCTCATCGGGGTCGAACGCGTAGACGCGGCCGCCGGGCCGCACCTTGCCGGCCAGCCAGGTCGTCTTGGTGCCGGGGGCCGCGCAGAGATCGACGACCGCGGCGCCGGGCCCGCACGGCACGGCTTCCGCAGCGGCAAGTGCGGTCGGATCCTGGGCAACGAACCGACCCGTCCGGAACGGCTCGGTGCCGAACGGTGATTCCCCCCCGGTCCACCGCAGCACACCGGCTGCCTCGACGGGTTCGACCTCGACACCGGCGGCCCCGAGGGCCGCCAGCAGCGTCGCACCATCGACTCCATGGTTCGGCCGCAGGA
>JAGQRA010000278.1 GCA_020425885.1 Planctomycetota bacterium
CACAGACCTCGGCGTCGGCGACCTGTTGGGCCGGGCGCTTCGAGAGGCACACGGCGGCGACTGACTTGGGTGGCCGACGACGCGGCCCAGGCGGTGCGCACGACGCCGGCGCCCCGCCCGCGACGAGTTCGAACGTGGCGCTGCCGCTGACAGCCAGTTCGTTGACGGTGAGGAAACCGGCCCCGTCGACGAGGGTGTCGACGCGCCGACGCATCCGCGCCCAAGATGCTACGGAGACGGAACGCCGACCCGCCGTTCGCGCCACGCCACGGCCACATCTTCATCCCCGCAACAGCGCGAGCCAGCGGTACGATTCGTGCACCAGCCGGAGCGCGCTGAGCCGTTCTCCCGACGCAACCCGCGGCTCGCGCCCCAGGACCGATGAAGCTCTCCCTCACCTTCGCATCTCTGGCGTTGTTTGCCATCCGACTCGACGCCCAATGCGCGAACGCGTGGGCCGCATTCGGCGCCCTGCCCGGAGTCGACTACGTCGTCAATGCCGCCACGAGCTGGGACCCCGACGGTCCCGGGCCGATGACCCAACGCGCGGTCGTCGGCGGGCGGTTCGGCGTCGCCGGCGGCATTCAGGCGAGCGCGGTGGCGGCGTGGGATCCGCTGACCGGCCAATGGTCGGCACTCGGCGCGGGCCCCAACGGCCTGGTCTCGGTGGACGCGCTGCTCGCGTTGCCCAGCGGCGATCTGATCGCGGGCGGCGCCTACTCCTCCGCCGGCACGATCACGAAGACGTTGGCGCGTTGGAATGGCACGGCATGGACACCGTTCGGCGGCGCGCTGTCTTCGACACTCGGCGTGAACGCGCTGACGTGGTTGCCGAACGGCGACATCGCCGTCGGCGGCGACTTCACCGCGGCCGGCACGACACCGCTGCCCTACATCGGCGTGTGGAACGGAACGTCGTGGTCGTCCCTCGGCGGCGGCATGAACGGGCCGGTGCTCGAGCTCTCGACCCTGCCCAACGGCGACCTCATCGCGCTCGGCGCCTTCACGATCGCCGGCGGTGTGGCGGCGAACGGCATCGCGCGCTGGAACGGCACCGCGTGGACCGCCCTCGGCGCGGGCCTCACCGGCAGCGTCGCCAGCAGCGCAGCGCAGGGGGAAGCAGCCGTCGTGTTGCCCAACGGCGACCTCATCGTCGGCGGCGTGTTCACCCAAGCCGGTGGCACAGCCGCGTCGAACGTCGCCTACTGGAACGGAACGTCGTGGTCCGCACTCGGCGGCGGCATCACCGGCTCGGGTTCCTACTACACGGCCGTGCATGCGCTCGCGCGGCTGCCCAACGGCGAGCTGATCGCGGGCGGCTACTTCACGGGCGCGGGCGGCGCGCCGATCCCGAACATCGCGCGCTGGAACGGCAGCTCCTGGTCTTCGCTCGGCGCGGGCACCCCGTCCGGCATGGTGAACAAGCTCGCCATCCTCCCGAGCGGCGAGCTGCTCGCCGGCGGCGCGTTCACCGTCGCCGGCAACGTCGGCGCGACCTTCGTCGCGCGCTGGAACGGTACGGCCTGGAGTTCGCTCGGCGGCGGCACCGCGCCGAGCGGCGCCGTCCGGTCGCTGCTGACCATGCCCGACGGAACGGTGATGGCAGGCGGCGTCTTCCGCGCTGCCGGCGGCCTCGAGGCACACGGCATCGCGCACTGGGACGGCGCGACGTGGTCATCGCTCGGCGGCGGCTGCGCAAGCGGCAGCGTCGGCGCGATGACGTTGCGGCCGAACGGCGACCTCATCGCCGGCGGTTACGGCCTGGTCAGCAGCTGGGACGGTGCGGCATGGACACACCTGCCCGCGGCCATGACCCCGGGCGTGCCGCACGCCGACGGCGTCGAGGCGCTAGCCGTGCTCGCCAACGGCGACATCGTCGTCGGCGGCGACTTCGCGACGATCGACTCCCAGTGGATCAGCGGCCTCGCGCGCTGGAACGGGACCGCGTGGTCGATGCTCGGCGGCCAGGCCGCCGGCGAGATCCACGCGATGACGACGCTGAGCAACGGCGACCTCGTCGTCGGTGGCGATTCGTGGTGGCTGCCGGCGGGCGCCGAGGGCGTCGCGCGGTGGGACGGTTCGTCGTGGTCGTCGGTCGGCACGGGCCTGCAGCCGAGCACCTCGGTCGTGCACGCGCTCGCGCCGCTGGCCAACGGCGCCTTCCTCGCCGGCGGCTCGTTCACACAGGCCGGCACGCTGCCCGTGAGCAACATCGCGATGTGGAACGGCACCGCCTGGTCAGCGCTCGGCAGCGGCACCAACGGCCTGGTTCGCAGGTTGCACGTGCTGCCGAACGGCGACGTCATCGCTGCGGGCCAGTTCACCCAGGCGGGCGGCGTCGCGGTGCCGGGGATCGCGCGCTGGAACGGCGCCGCATGGTCACCGGTCGGCTCCGGTCAGCAGAGCGGACTGGTGCTGGCCATCGCTGCCGGGCCGGAGGGCGACCTGCTCGTTGGCGGTTCCTTCGCGACCATCGGCGGCCAGGTCTCACCGCACCTCGCGCGGCTCGTGACGACGTGCCCGGCGACCGCGCAGCGCTTCGGCAGCGGCTGCACCTCGAGCGGCGGCCTCGTCGATCTGCGCGCCACGTCACTGCCGTGGCTCGGGGCGACGTTCCGGAGCCGCGCCACGGGACTGCCAGCGAACGCGATCGCCGCCGTCGCGTATGGCCTGCAGTCGTCGACGGTGCCGCTCGGCGCCGTCGTGTCGCCCACGGGCGCAGGTTGTCGGCTGTGGCAGTCGCTCGACCTGGTGTCGGGAGCGGTTCCGATCGCGGGCGGCCTCGACATCGCGCTCGCGATCCCGGATGTGCCGGCGCTGATCGGGATGGTGCTGCACCAGCAGGTCGGCGTCGCGGAGTTGCAAGGCGCGACGGTGCTGGAATGGACGTCGAGCAATCGGCTGACACTCGTGCTCGGGCGGTTCTGACGTGCGATGACCCGGTGTGCGCGGCAGGACGGCCAGATCCTGACGATCAGCGCGCTCACGCATAGCATGCTCTGACGCAAGGGTGCCTGACCCCGCACCGACCACATCACCCCCGAGGCAACATGCTCAGTCGTTTGCAGATGACCCGGATCACCCACCTCATGGCCGCGACCTTGCTCGCCACCGCCGCCCTGGCCCAGTCCGTCCCGGATCGCACGACGCTCGCCGCGATCCTCGGCCCCATCCGCACCGAGGAAGATTTCGAGGGATACCGCATCGGCTTCGCGAC
>JAGQRA010000279.1 GCA_020425885.1 Planctomycetota bacterium
TGCCGTCGAAGCACGCGATGTTGTTCGTGACGACACCGCCGAGCCGGTGGAAGGCGCCGCCGATGACGAGATCACCGTTCGGCATGATCGTCGATGCCCACACGTACGGCCTCGAGGACAACGAGCCGTCGGCGCTGAGCCCGGTGCCGAGTTCGTGCCACGACGCGCCGTCCCAGTGCTGGATGCGTGCGGCGTGCGGCAACGTGTTCGGTGTGTCCCCGACAGCGACGACGCGGCCGCCAGGGGCCGTGGTGATGGACTCGACCCCAGTGTCGATGCCGGTGCCGAGTGCCGTCCAGGTCGTGCCGTTCCACTGCGCGACCTGGCCGCCGATCACGGTGGTGCCGCTCCTGACCAGGCCGCCGGCTACCAGCTCGCCGGCCGACGTGACGTCGACGCAGTTGCCGGCGAAGGCGCCGAGCGTCGTCCAGGTCGAGCCGTTCCAGCGGCGGACGTCGCCTACGGTCGCCGCGACGAGGTCGCCGTTCGGCATGATGGCGAGATCGCTCACGGTGTGGTTGATGGCGCTCCCGACCGGCGCCCAGTTCGTGCCGTTCCAGCGCGCGATGCCGCCGGTGGCGACGCCGCCGGCCTGCGTGAAGTTGCCGCCGGCGATCAGATCGCCGTTCGGCATCACTTCGAGCGCCAAGACAACGCTGTCGGTGCCCGTGCCGAGCGGCAACCAGTTCGTGCCGTCCCAGCGGGCGATGTTGCCGAGCGAGTTCTGGGCGCCTGACTGTTGGAAGAAGCCGGCCGCCACGATGTCGCCGTTGGGCATCGCCGCCAAGGCGCGGACCGAGCCGGTGATGCCGGTGATGCCGAGGCCGAGCGGCTGCCACCCCGTGCCGTTCCAGCGGGCGACGCGATTGGGTCCATTCGCAAACGTGAACTCGCCGCCGGCGATCAGGTCACCGTTCGGCAGCGCGAGCAGCGCGCGGATCGTGCCCGAGATGCCGGGGGAAGTCGTGGAGCCGAACGCGCTCCAGTCGCCGGTCGCCGGGTCCCAGGCGGCGACGCTGCCGACCGTGTACATTCTGCCGGCGACGACCACGCGCGGCGTCTCGGGGCCGGGACCGTCGGGGTCCCACAGCGTGCTGGTGAAGACCTCGCCGTCGCGGGGCAGGCCGTCACCGACGCCGGTGATCCAGTCGTGGCCGCACTGCGCGGCGGTGGAAGCGGCCAGGCCGAGCACGGTCAGCAGCAGGCAGCAGGCGCGGGTCAGATCGAAGGGGACCATGGAGCGGGACGAGGAAGGAGAGGGGATGACCATCTGCCCAGAATTGGCCCGCACCGGCTACTCCCTTACGGGGACCCTCGGCGATTTCGGTCGAATGCGCTGAACCGCGTCGATGGCGTCGGATCGGGGTCCCTCATCCACCCATCATCGCGTGGCTCCTCGGCCATGGTCGCCCGCTCCGGCAGGGCTTCTTGCACGATGAACCTGGTGCTCGAGGCGCTGACCGTAGCCGGCTGCAGCGTCGAGGGCCTGCCGGTCTGGTTCCACCGCAAGCTGAACACGGGGCTAACTCTCGAGGTTCGTCGCGGCATCGGTCGCTTCGAGGTCCGCCACGAATGCGGCAAGGTGCTGGCGGCGGGCGCGACGGGGTAGAGCCGGAAGGCGCCTCGGGGCGACCGCGTCGGCGACTCGTGCCGCCGCCGCTCGGTCCGTTGGCGAACAGGAGCTGGAGTCGGTCGGCCCCGGTTGACGGTTACGACAATGTGTCGTATACCGGCGACAACCTGTCGTATCCGGCCTTCCAACCAGCCATCATGTCGCAGCCACCGCTCGCCAACGCCGAACTCGCCGTCATGGAACTGCTCTGGCAGCGCGGTCGCCTGACCGCGCGCGAGCTCCGCGAACAGCTCTATCGCGGCGCCAGCAAGGCGCAGCACGGGACCGTGCAACGGTTGCTGCAGCGGCTCGAGGACAAGGGGCTCGTGGACCGCGATCGCACGCTCGCCGTGCACCTGTTCACTCCGGCGATCACCCGCGAGGCCTATGCGGGCGGTCAGCTCGAGTCCCTCGCCGAGAAGCTGACGGGAGGATCGTTCACGCCGCTGATCACGCACCTCATCGAGCAGCGGAAGATTCCACGCGCCGAGATCGACCGCCTCCGCGCGATCCTCGATGGCGGTGGCGACGACGACGAGGAGGAACGATGACCGACCTCGCCCTGCAGTTCGCAGCGGGCAACCTGATCGTCTCGATCATCCTCGCCGCCTTCGCGTGGAGCGTGCAGCGCTTCATGCGCCGCGCTGTCCTGGCGCATCTGCTCTGGGTCCTCGTCCTCGTCAAGCTCGTGACGCCGCCGCTGTGGCACCTGCCCGTGTTCCCCGCCGAAGCTGCCGCGGCTGTGAGCCCGATCGCCGACGATCCGCGGCCTGATGCTGTCGCCCTCGTCGGCGCCGCCGATGCGGCGACGCCCTGCGACATCAGCGATGTGCTGCTCTGGCTGTGGCTGATCGGCAGCGGCTCGGTGCTGATCGTCTCGTTCGTTCGCATCGCGCGGTTCCACCGCCTGCTCGCGGCGTCCTCGACTCCGGCTCCGGTCGTCCTGGACCGTCTCGCCGCCGACCTCGGCCACCGGCTCGGTCTGCGCGCCGGCCCCGCCATCCTGATCACCTCGGCCAACCTGTCGCCGATGGTCTGGTGGATCGGCGGCCGAGTGAACCTCGTCGTGCCGGAAGCCCTCAGCCGCGCGTTGTCCGCCGAGCAGCTGCGATGGGTGCTCGCCCACGAACTCTGTCACGTCCGGCGCGGCGACCACTTCGTGCGCTGGCTCGAGTGGATCGTCTGCGTCGGGTTCTGGTGGAACCCGATCGTGTGGCTGGCGCGCCGGAACCTGCGCGCCAACGAAGAGGTCTGTTGCGATGCGCTCGTGCTGCGCACCTTCAGGCCGCGCCCCAGGACCTACGCGAACTCGCTGCTGCAGGTGGTCGAGTTCCTGGCTGCCCCGGCTGTCCGCCCGCCGGCATTGGCAAGCCGTATCGACAGCGGCGGGTTCCTCGAACGGAGACTCAGGATGATCGTCAGCAGAACAGAGATTGCCGCGACCCCGCGCTGGCTTCAGGCCGCCGTCGCGCTCGCGACCTTGACGTTGATGCCACTCGGCATCGGCCATGCCCAGAACCCTGATGTCGGTGCCGTCGGCAAGCGGCTGCGTGCGGCCGTCCAGGCCGGCGAGCTGACGCCCAGGCAGGCGCGCGAGATGCTCCGCGTGCTGCGACACTCGAGCAGCGAAGAAGGCGAGGCGGAGGCCCGCAGGGAAGTGGTGCGCCGCGATCGGGAAGCGGAGCGCGCCGCGCGCGGGCAGCGTGAGCTCGATGTCGCGGATCGCGATGCCCGTCGCCGCGGTGTGGAACTCGATCGACAACGCGTGGAGATCGAGAAGGATCGAGCCCGCGAGCGCGCCGGGCGCCTGAGGGTCGAGGCCGAGGATCGGCAGGAGAGCGAGCGGCGTTCGGCAGTGCAGGAGCTAGAGATGGCGCACCAGCAGCTCAGACAGCACGCCGAACATGCCCACCGCCAGCTCGAACAGGCGCACCAGCAGCTGGCCGAGCACGAGGCATCGCTCGATCGTCGGTTGGCCGAGCAGGCGGAGCAGATTCACGCCCAGCTCGAGGCAGCGCGACGCCAACTCGCCGAGCAGCAGCAGGCGCTCGAGCGGGCATCGGGTGAGGAGGCCGAGACGTTGCGCCGCCATCTCGTCGAAGCCCACGATCGCGTGGCCGCCGACGAAGCCAGGATCGCGGAGCAGATGCAGCAGAAGACCGAGGTGATGCGCGCGCGCCTCGAGGCGGCGCATCGTCGCCTGGTCGAGCGCGAGAACGCACTCGATCAGAACATGGACCAGTACGCCGCGGAGCTGCGGCGCCACCTCGAAGGCGCCCTTCTCGAACACGGCGACCACGAGCGCAACGGGGAGTCACAGCCGCACCAGCAGGACATCGAGAAGGCCCTGCGGGCAGCGGTGGAGCGCGTTCACGCCAAGGTCCGGGCCGCCGAGTCGGGCGGCGAGGAGAAGAAGGTCGAGGCCGAGGGCGATCGCGGCGCCCGGCGCCACATCATCCGCTGACTGGTGATTCGGTGCCTGGCACGGTTGCATCACCTTCGCCCGCCGGATCGGTAACAGCCGGACCGACCCGCGCCCGACGGCAGCGTCGTTCCTGTGCCAGGCAGCCATCGCTCCTGCTCGCGCTGTCGTCCGTGCTGGCCGCCTGCGCCTACATGGGCGCCGTCGCCAGGCAATCCGAGCTCGGCGCTCGCCAGGTCCAATCGCCGAGCCTCGCCAATCTCAAGCATCTGCTCGACACCTCGACCCACTACGTCTACGGCCGGGTGCTCGACCCCGGCGACAGCAGT
This sequence comes from Planctomycetota bacterium, assembly GCA_020425885.1. The sequence goes on from JAGQRA010000279.1 coordinate 4,364, forward strand.
CCGCTGCGCGAGGTCGCGGTCGCCGCCTGCGCCGATGCCTTCGGTCGCTTCGAGCTCGTCGACATCATGCATGGCGCCAGCGTCGGCACGCATTACGGCCTCAACCTGCCGGAACGGACCGACACCACCTATCACCTGCTGGTGGTGGGTGACATCGACGGCAACGGCCGCTTCGACCCCGACGAGGTGATCGGCGAGCGTGAACTGTCGGCCTCGACCCTGATCGACGCCGGTCGCGTGCTCGGCAACTTCGATCTCACCATCGATCCGAACACCGCTGTGCGCCTGCCTGCCGCCATCGAGCTGCCGCCGCGCAAGCGACAGCCGCACTCGCTGTTCTACCCCGGCGGCGCGATCCGCGATCTCGATGATCCGATCTTCTCGCCCGAGATGGCGGCGCTCGGGATCTACGAGCCGGCGGCGTTCAGCGAACGGGCACCGACGATGTTCTACGCCCTCGAAGAGGACGTCGGCTTCAAGGTCCCGGTCGTCTTCGTGCACGGCTTCGGCGGCAGCGCCCGCGAGTTCACCGCGCTGGTCGCCCGGCTCGATCGACGGCTCTACAAGCCGTGGTTCTTCCACTACCCGTCGGGTGCCCCGCTCGATCAGCTCGCCCGGTTGTTCCACGGCATCTTCCTCTCCGGCGATGCCGCCGATCGCGACCCCAAGGTGCCGATGGTCATCGTCGCGCACAGCATGGGTGGCCTCGTCGTCCGCGAAGCGCTCAACCTGCTCGAACCGTCACCCGACACAACGGCGGGCATCCGCTTCGTGTCGATCGCCAGCCCGCTCGGCGGCCACCCCGCCGCGGCCGCCGGTGAACGGCACGGGCTGATCGTCGTGCCGTCCTGGCGCTCGCTCGCCCCCGAGAGTGACTTCGTGCGCGCGCTCTACCGTCGCGCGTTGCCGGCCGCAGTCGACCATCATCTGCTGTTCGCGTTCCACGACGACGGCCTGCGCTTCGGCGACAACAGCGACGGCGTCGTGCCGTTGCGAAGTCAGCTGCGCCCGGAAGCCCAGGCCGAGGCCGTGCTGCTGCGCGGCTTCGACGCCACCCATGCCGGCATCCTGCAAGACGAACGGGCGCTCGCCTTCGTCGTCGACGACATCCATGCCGTCCACATCGACTTCCCGCCCGACCACACAGCCTGGCTGCTGCGCGGCGGTTTCGCCTGCCCCGAGGCGCTCGAGATCGATCCCCTGGCGCGGCACATGATCGTCACCGTCGGCCAGTATCTGCGCGCGTTGGCCAAAGGCGAGCTCGAGCCGATCGATGATCAACAGCGTCGCTTCGTCGCCGCGGTCAGGGGCCGAGGTCCGATCACCGAAGCCATGGAACGGGCCTGGCTGGCGTTCGTCGCCGCCTGTCAGGAGCCGGTACCGCAGCGCTGAGGTCTGACGGGACGCCGAACGGCGAGCTCTTCCGCTGTAATCGCCGGTTCCGAAGGAGCTTGCGGGCAATGAGCCATCTAGAGGACTCGCCCGGCACAAGGCGGTGGACGGCAGGGGGTTACGGGCGGTGAGCGTTCTCCGGGCGCGCCGGTCAACAGACCGCGCAGGCCACTTCCCTGATTCACTGCAAACGCTCTCACAGATGAAGACCGCACTATCGCATTGCGTCGCCGGCGTGCTCGCCGGCGCTCTCTCGCTTTCCTCCTCTTCCGCGCAGGAGCACAAGACGGCCTGGGCATGGGTCAACCCGGCCGGTCACACGACGACGACCTTCACGCCGCCGAGCGAGTACCAATACAACACCGGCGGCGGCAGCATCAGCGTTCGGCGCATCGCCAACGGCCGCTACGAGATCACGGTGCCCGGCCTCGGCACGAACTACGCCGGCTCGGTGCATGTCTCCGGGCACGGCGGCTCGCACTACCCGGTCGTGCGCAGCTTCGTGCCGACCGGTACCGCCCTTCTGGTCAACGTCGATGTCTATCTGGCCAACGGCAATCTCGGTGTCGACGAGGCCTTCACCTTCAGCTATCGCGAGGGCGGTGACCCGACCGTGCACGGGGCCTACCTCTGGGCCAACGACGCGAGCAACGCCAGCTACACCCCGTCGACGCTCTACTCGTGGAACGGCAACCGCGCCGACCCGACGATCGTCCGCTCGCAGGCCGGGATGTACCAGGTCACGCTCCCGGGTCTGGCCGGCGGCGCCACCGGCGAGCGCGGCAACGTCATCGCGACGGTGTACGGAACCACGCCGGGGCGCGTCAACATCAGCGGCTGGGCCAACGCCGGTCCGGACCTCCTGGTATCGGTGCGCACCTTCGACACCGCTGGCAACCTCGCCGATCGCAAGTTCCTGCTCAGCTACAACGAGTTCGCCGCCCCGATCCCGGCGGCCCAGGGTTCGGGCGCGCACGTCTGGGCCCACGACCCGACGACGCCGCTCTACGTGCCGCTTTCGTCCTGGACCGACAGCAACGGCCCGCGCGGGCCGGTAGATGCCGAGACCGTCACCCGCCTCGGCACCGGGCGCTACAAGGTCAACCTGCCCAATCTCGATCACCTCGGCAGCAGCAACGCCCAGGTCACAGCCTACAGCAGCACCGCCTACGCCACGATCGATCATTGGTGGACCGACGGCGCCGGCGGCACCGACGTCTTCGTCCGCACCTACGACGCGTTCGGCACGCCGACCGACTCGCGCTTCGCGCTGCGCTACCTGACCGATCAGCCCGCGGCGCAGCTGGCCTGGTGTCGCGTCGACCCGCGGCTGACCTCGGTGTCGAGCTGGACGCCGTCGGCGGCGTGGCAATTCAACTCGGCCGGCGGCTCGATCACGGTGACCCGCGACCCGGCCCAGGGCAACGCGTTCACGGTCAACATGCCCGGCATGGGGTCCGAACTCGGTTGCGTGCTGGTCTCGCCATACGACGGCAACCACACGGCCGTGGTGCGGGCGATGGCGCCCGATGGGGTCGGCGGCCAGAGCGTGTTGGTCCAGCTCTTCACGCCGACCGGCGCCGCGGCGAACGACGCCGCGTTCACGCTGCTGTTCCGGCGCCGCGGCGGACTCGCCGAGCGCGAGGGCTACGTCACGCACCTGACGCCGTCGTTGTCGTCGACCGCGCCGGCCGTGGCCTGGAACGGCGACCGCGGCAATCCGAGCGTCATCCGCATGAACCCGGGCGACTACCTGGTGACGTTCCCGGGCCTGCACACGATCAGCAGCGAGAACGGCTGCGTCCAGGCGACCGCGATCGGCAATGGCCTGCGTCGCGCCGTGGTCCGCAGCTGGACCCACACCGGCAGCGACCTGCAGGTGCGGGTGCAGTGCCGCGACGTGACGGGCGCCATGGTCGACTCGATGTTCTCGGTGCACTACAACGAGGTCGCGGCGCCGATCTCACCGCGCGTCGGTTCCGGCGCGCACCTCTATGCGAACCTGCCGACCGCCGCGAACTACCAGCCGGCGACGGCCTATCGCGACAGCAACGGCGACGCCGGTCCGCACGACATGGAGACGATCCAGCGGATCTCGACCGGCGTCTACCGCGTGTTCCTGCCCGACTGCTACGCCGGCAGCAGCACCGTGCAGGTGAGCCCGCACGGCGTCAACGACAACCACGCGTCGATCGCGAGCTGGGGCGCCGGCCCGACCGGCGCCGTCGTCGAGGTCGAGGTGTTCGACGAGAACGGCGCGCCCATCGACGGCACCTTCACGCTGCAGTATCTGAACCACCGGGCGATCACCCGTCCCGCCAGCAACAGCGTCATCGGCACCGGCTGCAACGGCCCGTACCTGAGCGGCATCACCCGGCCGCTGCTGGCTCGCGACTGGCACCTCGCACTCGAGGGCGTGCCCGCGGGCGCGGTGCTCGGGTTCGTGCAGCTCGATCTCACCAATCCGAATCTGTCACTCGGCACCAGTGCGCCGGGTTGCACCGCCTACACCGGCGGTGCCGTGACGGTGCTGTTCGGGCTGCCGGCACCGACGCCGGTCTACTCGCTGCCGATACCGGCCGTGCCGGCGTTGGTCGGCGTGTCGATCTTCGCCCAGGGCGGCGCGCTGGTGCCGGGCATCAACGCCTACTCGCTGGCGGCGAGCAACGGCCTGCAGGGTCGGATCGGCGACTCGTAGCCACTGCGGCCGCGCCGCCGACAAGGCGCGCACGCGATCCGATCCGCGGCCGTTGCCGGAATGGCATGCCCGTCGTGTACGGCTTTCGTCTCGACGCGCCGTCGCACTGGACGGCGCGAGCGCGAAGGCGTAGCGGTTGTCCGTTCGACTGCCTTGCCCCGACAGCCGAACGCTGTCGACCGTCCAACGAGGAACCCATGAACCGACCACTGATCGCCCTGTTGCCCGCCTTGCTCATCGCGCCGTTGTGCGCGCAGAAGATCGAACTCACCGCCAAGAGCTCCGACCAACCGCAACGCTTCCACATCGTCACCAGCTTCAAGACCACCGACGCCCGCAAGATGCTGATCAACGGCGAGGAGCCGCAGTTCGGCGGCGGTGGCGGACGAGGCTTCGGCGGCGGCGGTGAGACATCGCTGAGCCAGACCATCGAGTTCACCGAGGCGCCGGGCAACAGCTGGCGCGAGTACACCAAGCTCGAAGCCAAGGTGAGCCGGCCCGGGCCCGACGGCGAAGCGCGCGAGAACGCGATCGAGGGCGCGCTCCAGGGCAAGAAGGTGTTCCTGCGCAGCGCGGCGGACGGCAACCTCCAGCTGACCGAAGGCGAAGGCAAGGACGCCGTGGAAGTCGACGCGGCACTGAGCCGCGGCGTGCCGGCGAAGGTGTCGCTGGCGGGGTTCCTGCCCGGCAAGACCGTCACCACCGGCGAGAAGTTCGAGGTCGCGGGCTTCGCCGCTGCCTTGCGCGGCCTCGTCCACCCGGTCACTCCGGAGCGCACCCAGGGTGGCGCCGGTCGCGGTCAGGGCGGTCGTCGTCAAGGCGGCGGCCAGGGCGGCGACCAAGGCGGCGGCCAGGGCGGGCGCGGCGCGCGCGGCCAGGGCATGCGTCCGGGCATGGGCGCGAGCAACACCGCGATGGAGCTGCTCGCCGCCGGCAAGCTGAAGGCCGAGACCGAAGGCAAGCTGGTCGCGGTCGAGGACCACGACGGTCGAACGATCGCCACGATCGACATCACGGCGAAGCTGTCCGGCAAGGGCAAGGCCACGGACCTCGGGCTGTCAGCGGGCTTCGGCGGCCGCGGCATGCGCGGTGGTCGCGGCGGCCAGGGCGGCGGTCAGGGTGGCGACGAGGGCACCGACGACGCCGAAGCGGGCTTCGACATCCAGGGCACGATCCTGTTCGACGTCAAGTCGCAGCAGGTGATCGGTGCCAACCTCAAGGGCGAGGTCAAGGTCGCGCGCGCCACCAAGCGGACTTTCCCGGGCCGGGACGGTGAGGAGCAGAAGATGGAGAGCACGGTCGACACGACCGGCAAGTTCGAGCTCGAAGCGAACTGCGAGGCGGCCAAGTAGGTCGCGTCGGCTTCGTCTCGACGCCGGCCGCCACGACATGCAGGTTCCGCCCCGGCGCCCGCCGGCGGCAGGTAGCGCGACGCTCGCTTACACGAATCGCTGCTCGCAGCGAGTAGAGTGTTCGCCGTCACCGCTCACCCACCGACCGGTGGCTACCCGGTACACACCCTCCAGGAGCATGACGTGTCGTTCATCACCCGGACCTCGTTCGCCGCGTTCACCTCGTTCGCCCTTGCCTGCGCCACCTCCTGCGGCAAGCCGACCCAGGCCGCCGGGCACGTCGCGCCCGACCTCGTCGCGCCGCTCTGCCGCGCCGCGGCGCCCGACGAACCGGTGCCTGCCGTGCGCCCGGTGTTCGAGGTCCGCCAGTCCGGCGCGATCTACTGCGATGGCCAGCTCGGCTACGACCCGGCGCGCGACGGCGCCAGCCCCGAGCCGATCCGTAGCATGCTGCGCGCCGTGCGCCAGGGCCGCGCCGACCAGCTGACCTTCGCCGACGAGAAGTTCGGCAACCGCAACATCCGGCTGGTTCAGGATCCCTTCCTCATCCGCGCCGACCGCTTCACCGAATGGCACTACATCGGCCTGTTGATGATGCAGTGCAGCCAGCCCGAGATCGCCTTCTGGAAGCTCGAGTTCGCGATGGTGACCGAGCGCGATGGCGCGCTCGTCGACGGCAGGTTCGCGGCCCATCTGCCCAAGGACAACGGCATCGACATCGTGGTGCCGGTCGAGGCTCCCGAGCAGGGGGACATCGAGATCATCGCCGACGACCCGGGCGCCGGGCCCGAGGAACAGCTGTCCATCGGCATCCACTGCCGCGCATGGGGCACCGAGATGCCTCGGAACGACGCGGCGGGCAATACCACCGGCGATGCCCGCCCGGCCTTCGATCTGGAAGGGCACGTGGTCACCTGGACCGCGGGGCCGGTGAAGGTCACCGAGATCGTTGCGCTCGGAACCGAGCTGCGCCGCATGCTGCCGATGCTCGACACCGAAGCCCGACCGCCCGTCGTGGTGATCGAGCCGCGCCCCGGGGTGACCTACGGCGATGTCGCCGCGACGATCGACGCGATCGTGGCCGCGGCGGCGGATGCCGCGATGGCTCGCCGTCCGCGGATCTACTTCGGCGGCGGACTCGGTGCGCGGCAGCGGTGAGCCTTCACGAAGCGCGCGAACCGTTGTTCCCGGCCAAGCCCCGCGGTTACACCGAGTCCGAATTCGCGGCACAATGCGCGGCGGACACTGCTCGCGACCTGGTTCGTCAACCGACGCCCGACATGCCACCTCACCAACCCCGATTCCTACGGGGCACGACCCTGTTCGCCCTCACCCTCGGCGCCGCGCTGCTGTGCCCGCTCGCCCGCGCGCGCGCCACGGCAACAGCCCCGCAGCAACAGGGCCCGACCGGCTTCGTCACCGCCTACCTGCAGGAAGCCCGCGGCAAGCTCGCCGAAGGTGACACCACAGCCGCCCGCGCCGCCGCCGAACGCGCGCTCGAACGCGATCCGAACAGCCTCGCGGCCCTGCGACTGCTCGCCGAGATCGCGCAGCAGCAGCACGACCTCGACACCACGGTTCACTCGCTGCACCGCTGGCTCGACGTCCACGACGCCCGTTACCGCAAGCAGCCGCTGCCCGAGCGCAAGCTCGTGCACGAGGCCCTCGCCCCGATCGACAGCGAGGCGACGACGTGGGAGAAGCTGCAGGACACGTTCGTGCGCGGCCTGCTCGACCTCGGCAAGCAGTACCAGAAGAAGAAGGACCTGCTCGGCGCGATCGACATCTACCTGCACGTGCAGAGCGTCGCGCCCGATCACCCCGACGCCACCGCCGCGATCCAGAAGATCCGCACCACGGGCGGCCGCGAGGTCGCGGTCGAGGACGTCTACGGCGGCACCGATCCGACCGGCGGCATCGCCGAGGACGAGATGGCGCAGATGGACCGCGAGCACGCCGACTGGGACCAGGCCTACACCGACGACAGCGACAACTACAAGTACCGCACCAACGCCGGCTATCTGGTGCTGAAGACGTCGCGCATCGCGATGGAGCAGATGAACATGTTCTACCGCCGCTTCTTCCGCTTCATGGAAGACGGCGGCAAGACGCCGAAGATCGAGATCCGCATCTTCAAGAACCGCGACGAGTATCTGAA